>NZ_JBPJSP010000029.1:0-87418 GCF_051225715.1 Azospirillum sp. ST 5-10 | reverse complement strand
TCGCCAAGGCCCGAAAGCCCTTCGAACCAAAGCTCGCCCCCTGAAAATAGGGCTTGCTCAACGTGACGGTATCTCACCGCACCGGCGGCAGGCAGGCGCCGACGATCCGGTAGCACAGCTCGGGATCGCGGTGGGCATCGTAGCGCAGCTCCGCCACCCGGCCGTCGCGGATGACGAAGGTGGCCTCGCAGCCGAAGGTGCGCGACCACACCTCGACCTCCGGCCGGTAGGCGCGGACGCCGTGCCGCCACAACAGGTTGTCGCGCTCCCAGTCGACCTCGCGCTCGACGATGGTCTGGCGGCGGCTGTAGGCCAGCAGCTCCGCGCCGCCGGCACGGGCCGTGCGCTCCGGCACGCCGGCGCAGGCGAGCAGGTCGGCCTTCGGCAGCCCCACCAGGGTCCTGGGTGCGGCCAGCGCCGCCTCGTTCTGCGGGTTGGCGCAGGCGGCCAGCATCAGGCAGCCGGCCACCCAGCCGGCCACCCCGCCCGTCGGCAGCGTTCGTCCCATCCGGCATCCTCCTCCCGCCCCGCCGCCACGTGCACCAACGTGCAACAGCCGCGGCGGCGTAGCGTCGCGGGCCGGGCCGCTATGCCGCCGGCCGCGCCTTGAGGGCGGCGTAGCGAGCGTACAGGATGTCCTCCTCCTTCCGCCAGCGCAGGTACAGCGCCGCCGACAGCCGGCCGAAGTCGCGGGCGTACGCGAGCCCTTCGCCGCCGTCGCGGTAGCGGTCGAAGAAGGCCAGGATGTCCTTGCTGATGTCCGCCATCTCCGCGGCGAACTGGGCCGCCATCCGCTCGGCCCCGGGATGCCCGGCGCTGGCGGCGAGGAAGGCGGGGTAGAACTCGCGGTCCTCGTGCGCCAGATGGTCGACGAAGACCTGCCGGGCGGAGCACAGCGCGCGACGCCCCTCGGCCGTCCCGATCCCCAGCGTCTTCACCCGGTCCAGCAGGCTCTTCAACGCCTCGTGCTCGCACTTCAGGCTCGCCACCAGATCGCCCATGATCCCCTCCCGTCGCTTGGCGGTCAAAATATGCATTATTGATGCATCTTTTTGCCCACGGGAGATCCGCGATTCCGGAAGCGCGGCCATGCGCTTCCGGCCGCGGTTCCGCTTACCAGTGCGCCATGGGCAGACCGGCGACGGGCGAGCGGAAGCAGGGGATGCGGGTGCCCCGCAGGCTGCCGACGTACACCGTCTTCAGGTCCGGGCCGCCGAAGGTGACGCTGGCGCACCAGGGAGCGATGGTGCCGCCGCAGGCGAGCATCCGCTCCGGCGTCGCCTCGTCGCGGGCGAACGCCTCCATCAAGGCCCGGCCGGCGGCGCTGCCGCGGTCGTCGTCCAGCAGGATGCGCAGGTCGCCCTCCGGGGTGATGGCGAAGATGCGGTCCGTCATCACGTGGGTGCCCCAGAGATTGCCATGGGCGTCGAAGGCGATGCCGTCGATGAAGGCGCCGTGGTCGCTGGGGCCGAACACCTCGCGGTCGCTCAGGCTGCCGTCCTCGCCGACGCGGAGCCGCGTCACCCGCCGCCCGCAGGTCTCGGCCACGTACAGCCACTCCTCGCGGGCGTCGAGGCGGATCTCGTTGGTGAAGCGGAAGCCGTCGGCGACGATGCGCAGGCGGCCGCGGTCGTAGAGGGCGACGAACCCGTCGGCGACGTTGGGGCTCATGGCCCGCATCCAGTTGCGGATGCGGGTCGACACGGTCAGCCAGAGCCGGTCGCGGCGGTCGCGCAGGACGAAGTTGACCTTGCCGATGGGTTCGCCGTCGATGCGGTCGACCAGCACGCGGCTGGCGCCGTCCCGGGTCATCACCTCCAGCCGGTCGGTGCCGAAGTTGGAGATGACGATGTCGCCGTTGGCGGCGAAGGCCAGGCCGTTGGGGAGGGTGCCGCTGACGAAGCGCGTCTCCTCGTCGGCGGCGTCGGCGAAGGCGGACTCGGCGCGCTGGGCGATCAGGCTCTGACCGCCGTCGGGGCGGACGTGCACCACGCCGCCGCGGGCGTCGGCGACCCACAGCGACCCGTCGCGTTCGGCGAGGATGCACTCCGGCCGCTGCAGGTCGTGGCCGACGTAGGTGATGGACGCGGGATCGACGGTGAAGCCGTCGATGGGGTTGTCCGCCATCGTTCCCTCCCCCGGCCGCTCAGAAGCCGACCCGGTCGCCGCCCTTCAGGGCGAGCATGGCGCGCGCCTCGGCCGGGGTGGCGATCTCGTGGCCCAGCTCCTCCAGGATGCGGCGGATCTTGGCGACCTGCTCGGCGTTGGACGCCGCCAGCTTGCCGCGGCCGATGTACAGGCTGTCCTCCAGCCCGACGCGGACGCTGCCGCCCATCAGCGCCGCCTGGGTGGCGAAGGGCATCTGGTGCCGTCCCGCCGCCAGCACCGACCAGCGGTAGTCGTCGCCGAACAGACGGTCGGCGGTGCGCTTCATGAACAGCAGGTTGTCCATGTCGGCGCCGATGCCGCCGAGGATGCCGAAGATCATCTGCACGAAGAAGGGCGGCTTCAGCAGGCCGCGGTCGACGAAGTGGGCGACGTTGTAGAGATGGCCGACGTCGTAGCACTCGTGCTCGAAGCGGGTGCCGTGCTCCTCGCCGAGCATCTTCAGGATGCGCTCGATGTCGCGGAAGGTGTTGCGGAAGATGAAGTCGTCGGTGCCGCGCAGGTACGGCTCCTCCCAGTCGAACTTCCACTCCTTGTAGCGGTCGGCCAGGGGAAAGATGCCGAAGTTCATCGACCCCATGTTGAGCGAGCACATCTCCGGCTTGGCCTGCAGCGGGGCGGCGAGGCGCTGCTCCACCGTCATGTTGAGACCGCCGCCGGTGGTGATGTTGATGACCGCGTCGGTCGACTGCTTGATGCGCGGCAGGAACTGCATGAAGACCGCGGGGTCCGGCGTCGGCCGGCCGTCGTCGGGATCGCGCGCGTGCAGGTGCAGGATCGAGGCGCCGGCCTCGGCGGCGGCGATGGCCTGGGCGGCGATGTCGTCGGGACGGTACGGCAGGGCGTCCGACATGGTCGGCGTGTGGATGCCGCCGGTCACCGCGCAGGTGATGATGACCTTGGGCGCCGTGGCCTTCTTCGGCTTGCTGGCGGTGGCTTCGGACATGGTCGTTTCCTCCGGCGCTGGTTCAGTCTTCGAAGATCGCCACGGCGCGGGTGAAGCCGGCCGAGGCGTTGCGGATCTTGTAGGGGAAGCAGGCGATCATGTAGCCGGTGGGCGGCAGGCCCTCCAGGTTGCCCAGCTTCTCGATGTGGCAGTAGGCGCGCGTCATGCCGGCGCGGTGGCCCTCCCAGATGATCGAGGCGTCGTGGTCGCGGGCGAACCGCTTGGCGGTGTGGACGAAGGGGGCGTCCCAGCTCCAGGCGTCGGTGCCGGTGACCCGGACGCCGCGCTCGGTCAGGTAGAGGGTCGCCTCGCGGCCCATGCCGCAGCCGGCGGCGACGTAGTCGGGCTGGCCGTAGCGCGCCCCCGCCGCCGTGTTCACCACGACGATGTCGTAGGGCCTGAGGGTGTGGCCGATGCGCGCCAGTTCGGCCTCCACCTCGGCGGCGCTCACCACGTGCCCGTCGGGGAGGTGGCGGAAGTCCAGCTTGACCCCGGGGCCGAAGCACCACTCCAGCGGCACCTCGTCGATGGTGATGGCCCGCTCGCCGCCGTTCATGGTGGAGTGGAAATGGTAGGGGGCGTCGAGGTGCGTGCCGTTGTGGGTGGTGATGGTGAGCCGCTCGATGGCCCAGCCCTCGCCGCCCGGCAGGTCGTCGACGGTGGCCCCGGGGAAGAAGGAGGCCATGTCGGCGGCGGTGGCGCGGTGGTCGAGATACTCGATGGCGGGCAGGTGGCCCGGCGGGTCGGACGCGATTCCGGCCTCGAGCGGGACCGACAGATCGACGATGCGACGCGGCATGGCGGGTCTCCAGATGGTTCGTCAGCGCCCGAGAAGGGCGGTGGTGAGGCTCGGGAACACGAGGATGAGGGCGAGGACCACCAGCATGATGGCGACGAAGGGCAGCGCCCCGACGAAGATCTCGCCCAGGGTCAGGGCGCGGTCGGGCGCCGTCCCCTTGATGACGTAGACCGACATCCCGAACGGCGGCGTCAGCAGACCGACCTCCACGGCCAGGACGGTGACGATGCCGAACCAGATGGGATCGATCGCCAGCGTCTTCATGATCGGCAGGAACAGCGGGATGACCACCAGCAGGATCGACGAGCTGTCGAGGATCGTCCCCATGGCCAGCAGCAGCGCCACGTAGGCCAGCACCACACCCCAATAGCCGATGTCGCTCGCCGCCACCGCGGCGCTGAGATACTCCGGCAGGCCGCTCAGGGACAGCATGCGCGAGTACATGCTGGCGGCGATGATGAGGAAGCAGATGGCGGCCGTCACCTGGCCCGTGTCGGTGAGGACCCGCCAGATGCGGCCGGGCGGCAGGGCGCGGCGGGCGAAGCCGATGAGGACGGCGCCCAGGGCGCCGACCCCGCCGGCCTCGGTCGGCGTGAAGAAGCCGCCGTAGATGCCGCCCAGCACCAGCGCGATCAGCAGGACGATGGGCAGCGCCTTGGCCGCCATCGCCCCGGCCGACAGCGGCGTCGTCTCCTCCGAGATGCCGCTGCCGACGAAACGCGGCCAGTGGCGGGCCATGAGGTAGACGCCGATGCCGAAGGCGATCGCCAGGACGATGCCCGGCAGCACGCCGGCGAGGAACAGGTCGCCCACCGACTGCTCGGTCAGCACGCCGTAGAGGATGAGCAGCAGGCTGGGCGGGATCAGCATGCCCAGCACCGAGCTGCCGGCGACGATGCCGTAGGCGAAGCGCTTGGAGTAGCCGTGCCGCAGCATCTCCGGCACGGCGACCCGGGTGAACACCGCGGCCGAGGCGATGGAGATGCCGGTGATGGCGGCGAACACCGCGTTGGCGCCCACCGTGGCGATGCCGAGCCCGCCGCGGATGCGGCCGAGCAGGCGGTTGGCGACGTCGAAGGCGTCGCGGCCGACGTCGGCCTGGGAGACGACGAACCCCATGAGGACGAACAGCGGCACCACGCCGAAGATGTAGGAGTCGATGGACTCCGACGCCGCCAGGGCCAGCATGCGCCCGGCGAGCTGCGCGTTGCCGGTCATCGCGAAGACGCCGAGGAACGAGCAGGCGGCGAGCGCCACCGCCACGTGCACGCCGCCGTAGATCAGGGCGACGAGGCCGAACAGGGCGACGGCGCCGATGGCGAGATCGGTCATGGCCGGGCCTCCCCGCGACCGCCGGCTCCGGCGCCGGCGGCGGCCAGCCCGGCCCGCACGGCGCGCGCCAGGAACTGCAGGGCGAGCGCCGCCGTGCCCACCAGCATGACCAGCCGCACCGGCCAGATCGGCGCGGTGAAGCTGCCGATGGCGCCGACGAAGACGTCGCGCGTCCAGGCCCGCTCGAACAGCGGCAGCAACCCCATGAAGAGCACCACGCAGAGCGCCACGCCGAACAGGCAGTAGAGCGCCTCCAGCCCGGCCCGGCCGCGCGGCGGCAGCCGGTCGAGCAGGATCTCGGCGCGGGTCAGCCCGCCGGAGCGGAAGGAATGGGCGACCTGGAGGAAGACGATGGCGACGATCGACATGCTGACCATCTCGGGCACGCCGGCGACCGGGCTGCCGAACAGGGCACGGCCCAGCACGTCGGAGTTGATGGCGAGCATGACCCCGACGATCAGCAGGGTGCCGACGGCGTTGAGCACCGCCGTGCAGGCGTCGAGCAGCCGCAGGACGGGGGCATCGGCGAAGGGAAGGGTCTCCTCCCCCTCGCCGGACGTCTCGGCGGGAAATTCGGCCATGATCACGCCTCGGCCGCGCTGCGCCCCCCGCTCACTGGCCGGCCCAATCGCGCATCGGGGTGGCCCCGGCGGCACGCACCGCCGCCATGTAGGCCTTGAGCACGTCGCGGGCCGGCAGGCTCTGCTGCTCCAGCGTCGCCACCCATTGGGTGGTGGGGTCCTCCATGGCCGCGGCGTAGGCCTGACCGATCGCCGCGGAGTCGGGGTTGAGCTTGCCGCCCGCCGCGACCATGGCGTCCAGCGCCGCGGCGGCGGCCTTGCGCAGGTCCTCCAGATAGGCCTTCTCGAAGGCGTCGGCGCCGGCGGCCAGCGCCGCTTTCACGGCGTCGGGCTGGTCGTCGTACCAGTCCTTGTTGGCCGCCAGGCCGCCGGCGTACTGGGCGCCGTAGGTGACCTTGAGGATGTGCGGCGCCACCTCGTGGATCTTCGCCGGCAGCGCCGCCGTGGCGAAGGTGACGACGCCGTCGTAGAGCCCGGTCTGCAGGGCGTTGTAGTATTCGGTCAGGTTGCCGGCGACGCCGATCGCGCCGGTCCCCTTCATCCAGTTGATCGAGGGGCCGGGCGTGCCGATCTTGCGGCCCTTGAGGTCGGCGAGGCTCGCCACCGGGAACTTGGTGAAGAGCAGATAATCGTCGAGGCCGAAGCCGCCGCCGAGATAGACGACGTCGTTCTGCTCCCACGCCGCCATCATCGCCGGGATGTTGCGCTGCACGTCCTGGACGGCGGTCGTCACGACGCCGGGGTCGGTCGACACGAAGGGCGCGTAGTAGGTGATGTTCTGCAGCGGCATCTTCGACGGCTCGAAGATGGTCGGCACCAGGGCGACCTGGGCGATGCCTTCCTGGACCGACTCCAGCTCCTCGCCCACCTTGGCCAGCGAGCCGCCGTACTGCTGCTTCCACTTGACGTTGTGGCCGCTGCCCTGCAGGGCCTTGTCGACGGCGGGGACGAAGGTCTCCTGCAGATGCTTCACCCAGCGGAAGACCGGCGGATGGCCGTTCACCAGGGTGATCTCGATGGTCTTCGCCTGGGCCAGAGAGACCGAGGCGAGAAGGGCGGCCAAGGCGGCGACCGGCAGGATGCGCATGGGACGTGTCCTCCTGGATTCGGAACGGGGTTGGGCTGCGGGAGCCGGGGTCATGGGGTGCCGGGTCCGGCGGCGAGGGCACGGACGCCGCCGGAGATGAAAGGGACGATGCGGGCCATCACGGCGTCGACGTCCGCGTCGTCGCAGGCCCCCTCGGACAGGCGGCCGGCGCGGCCGGTCGCCGCCATCATGGTCATGCCGACGCCGATGGCGAACAGGTAGGCCCAGACGGCGTCGTCGGGCCGCAGCGCCGGCTCGACCTGGCGGAACGCCTCGATGAAACGGCGGGCGATGGCGTCGTAGTGGTCGCCGATGAGCTGGCGCGAGCGTTCGTCGTCGGCGTTCGCCGTCGCCACCAGGATGCGCGAGAACAGGTTGCCGGGCTGGCCGCCGTGGCCGAACTCCATGGTCGGCCGGAACAGCGCCTCGAGCAGGTCCTCCAGCGACGGCCGCCCGGCGCCGTCCGGGCCGAACAGCCGCTCCAGGCGCACCGCGCGCTCGGCGTTGATGGCGTCGGAGCGCCGCGCGAACATCGCCTCGAACAGCTTCTCCTTGCTGCCGAAATGGTAGTGCAGCAGGGCCTGGGCGACACCCGCCTCGGCGGCGATCTGGCGCATGCTGGTGCCGTCGAAGCCGTGCAGGGCGAAGATCCGCTCCGCCGCATCGAGAATGGTATGGCTGGCGTTCCGCTCGGACACCCGACGTCCCCGCACCGATGGTCATGGGCCGGATTGCTGTGCCGGCGATCAAATCACTGACTGATCGATCAGTCAAGCGCCTTCTGCACGACGGCCGGACCGGCGGCAGGGCGCATGTCGCTGGCATTTGCCGGCCCGCCCGGCTATCCAGGGATGCAGCAGGGTTTTGGCGGCGTCATGAGCAGCGATCCACCGATCACCGGCATCCGACCGATCCTCGCCGTCGTCCAGCCCGGCGGCGAACGGCTGATCGTCGCCCGCCTGACCAACGTCGGCGCGTCCAGCCAGTCGAACCGCTTCGTGCTGCGCCGGATCGACCTGCGCCCGCCCTGGCCGCAGCCGGAGAAGGGCTATTTCGGCTACGCCGAGGTGGCGCAGGCCCTGGACGCCAACGGCTGGCGGGGCTGCGCGGTGGAGGCCATGAGCACCGCCGACAGCGACGAGATGCGCACCCGCGCGCTGGCCCGGCGCAAGCTGCACCAGCACTGCATCGCCGCCGCGATCCGCCGCGTCCAGGAGGGCGGCGGGGGCTGAAGGCGGCTTTCCTTGCGCCGCCGCTCCGCCTATATCCGTTCGGTTGCCGCAACGGGAGGAGCGAATGATCCGCAGCGCCGCCATGGAGACCGCCGAGACGCCGGACCTCGGTCCGCTGCCGACCTGGGACCTGCGCGACCTGTACCCGGCGATGGACGCGCCGGAGCTGAAGGCCGACCTGGAGCGCATGGACGAGGCGGCCAAGGCCTTCCATCGCGACCACGCCGGCAAGGTCGCCACCCTGGACGGTCCGGACCTCGGCCGGGCCGTGGCCGAGTACGAGCGCATCGACGAGATCCTGTCGCGGGTGATGTCCTACGCCGGCCTCGTCTACAACGGCAACATGACCGACCCGGCCATCGCCAAGTTCTACCAGTCGATGCAGGAGCGGGTGAACGCCATCTCCACCCACCTCGTCTTCTTCACGCTCGAGCTCAACCGCATCGAGGACGGCGCGCTGGAGCGGGCGCTCAAGGCGTCGCCGGAGCTGGCCCGCTACACCCCGTGGATCCGCGACGTCCGCCTCTACCGCGAGCACCAGCTGTCCGACGAGATGGAGCGGATGCTGCACGAGAAGAACGTGGTCGGGCGCGCCGCGTGGAACCGGCTGTTCGACGAGACGCTGGCCGGCCTGCGCTTTCCCATCGGCGGCAAGGACCTGACCTGCGCGGAGGCGCTGAACAAGCTGTCCGACCGCGACGGCGCCGTGCGCAAGGAGGCGGGCCAGGCGGTCGGCCGCGTGCTCGGCGACAACGTCCGCCTGTTCGCGCTGGTCACCAACACGCTCGCCAAGGACAAGGAGATCGACGACACCTGGCGCAACTTCAAGCGTCCGGTGTCGGCCCGCAACCTCTCCAACCGGGTCGAGGACGAGGTGGTGGACGCCCTGCACGCCGCCGTGCGCGAGGCCTACCCCGCCCTCTCCCACCGGTACTACCGGCTCAAGGCCAAATGGTTCGGCCAGGAGCGGCTGGACTATTGGGACCGCAACGCGCCGCTGCCCGACGACGCCGACCGCACCATCCCGTGGGGCGAGGCGCGCGACCTGGTGCTCGGCGCCTACAACCGCTTCGCCCCGCGCCTGGGCGAGCTGGGCGCGCGCTTCTTCGACAATCCCTGGATCGACGCGCCGGTGCGCCCGGGCAAGGCGCCGGGCGCCTTCGCCCATCCCACGGTGCCGAGCGTCCATCCCTATCTGCTGGTCAACTACCAGGGCAAGACGCGCGACGTGATGACCCTGGCCCACGAGCTGGGGCACGGGGTGCACCAGATCCTCGCCGGCAGCCAGGGCCACTTCCTCTCCGACACGCCGCTGACGCTCGCCGAGACCGCCTCGGTGTTCGGCGAGATGCTGACCTTCCGCGCCCTGCTGGATGCCGAGAAGGACGCGGCACGGCGCAAGATCATGCTGGCGACCAAGGTGGAGGACATGCTCAACACCGTGGTCCGGCAGATCGCCTTCTACGACTTCGAGACCCGCGTCCACGGCGAGCGCCGCGAGGGCGAGCTGACGCCGGAGCGGATCGGCGAGATCTGGCTGGCGGTGCAGGAGGAGAGCCTGGGGCCGGTGCTGCGTTTCGACGAGGGCTACCGCCACTACTGGGCCTACATCCCGCACTTCATCCACTCGCCCTTCTACGTCTACGCCTACGCCTTCGGCGACTGCCTGGTGAACTCGCTCTACGCGGTCTACCAGGACGCCGAGAAGGGCTTCGCCGAGAAGTACCTGGCGATGCTGTCGGCCGGCGGCACCCTGCGCCACCGCGAGCTGCTCGCCCCCTTCGGCCTCGACGCCTCCGACCCGGCGTTCTGGCAGAAGGGGCTGGGCGTCGTCCGCGGCTTCGTCGACGAGCTGGAAGCCGCGGGTTGACGCCGGTCAAGAGTCGCCAGCGCGGATGTGGTTAGGGTGCGGGCCGACCCGAGCCTTCGGAGGCCCCATGCCCACCCTGACCACCCTCGCCTGGGACGAATCCCTGGAGGTCGGCAACGCCATCATCGACGCCGAGCACAAGGAGACCGTGGACCTCCTGGCGGCGCTCGCCGCGGTGGACGACGCCGGCTTCCCCGCCCTGTTCGCCGCCTTCGCCCGCCACCTGCGCGACCACCTCGCCCACGAGGAGGCGCTGATGCGGGACTACGGCTTCCCGCCCTACCCCATCCACAAGCGCGAGCACGACCGCGTGCGCCTGGAACTGGAAGGGGTGGAGACGCGCCTCGCCGCGGGCAACCTGGCGCTCGCCCGCGGCTACGCGGGCGAGGCGGTGCCGGAGTGGTTCGTGAACCACAAGAACACCATGGACGCCGCCACCGCGGCGTGGATCCGCAGCCGGGGCGGATGAGGCGGCGGCGGCGTCTCCCGTCGCGCCCGATCGATCGCACGTCGTCCCCGCCGGCTTGCCCGGAGGCGGCCAGCGTAACATTCCCTCCTTGTCAGAGCGACGCTCGTTTCAGATGATCGGCGCCGCCCCGCCGTGGTGTGTACGCACCTGGGGAATACCGCATCCGTTGCTACCGTCCATCACGTCATCCGGGATAGTCGCGGATACGACGCCGCGCCTCATCATGCGTGATAACTCGTTGAAAGTGGGAAATCCTGGGATCGGCCAGAGCGTCATTTCCGCAGAACAGAACCGTCATCCAATCGTCATGCGGATTCAAAAAAGGACGTTGCGCGTAAGTCTTTGCAAAGCATGCCGCTCGCAGCGGGTAGCCTTCCGGCTGCCCGTTGCGGAACGGCTCTCTATAATGCTTAAACTCAACATGAATGGCGAGGATGCGGCCAACATTGCTTCTCAAAAAGAAGATGGCATCCGATTCCAAACTCTTGCTTTCATGGATTCGGCAGGTGCACTGACTGTCCTTTCCACAAAAGTAATTCGCCCAAAATGGCTGTTTGGTTCTGCCGCGGCGCCAGCGGACCGTTTTCTGCTCATCATCGAGAATAGAAGCGCCATCGTAAGTGGCAGCCGCAGCGGTTCCCGCCAAAATCCAATTCCGGACGTCCGACGACGAAAACATGGATGCCGCGATCGCATCCAGGAACGGTTGTGCCTTGCCCGAATATGCCGGCATCTCGACCGACCTTGCCCGGTGCGGGCGCAATGTTGGGGAGATCACTCCAAACGATAGCACGACCGAGCGGCGTCGGCCAAGAAGTCGACTGAGCATGTCCACGACGGGCGCATGAGGCGTTTTCGGACGCACCTCTTGTCGGCCATGGCAGGCTGTGCCTTGCTGTCGGGCTGACGATGACAAAGGGAGGAGCCTCATGGAACAGCCGCTGCGCGTCCTGTCCTTCGCCGGGTCCCTGCGCAAGGGCTCGTACAACCGCGCGCTGCTGCGCATCGCCGAGGAGGTGGCGCCCGAGGGCATGCGGCTGGAGGTCTTCGATCTCGCCGCCATCCCGCTCTACGACGCCGACGTGGAGGCACAGGGCCGGCCCGAGCCGGTGGTCGCCTTCCGCGAGGCGATCGGCGCCGCCGACGCCGTGCTGATCGCCACGCCGGAGTACAACTACTCGATCCCCGGCGTGCTGAAGAACGCCATCGACTGGGCCTCGCGGCCGCCCGACCAGCCCTTCGCCGGCAAGCCGCTGGCCATCATGGGGGCGGGCAGCGGGCTGGGCTCGGCGCGCAGCCAGTACCACCTGCGTCAGGTCTGCGTCTATCTGGACATGCACCCCCTGAACAAGCCCGAGGTGCTGGTGCGCTACGCCGAATCCTTCAATCCCGACGGCACCCTGAAGGACGAGGCGGTGCGCACCAAGATCGCCGGCCTGCTGACGGCCCTGGCGGGCTGGACGCGGCGCCTGCGCGGGGCATAGGGACGCGCGGCCGTCAGAACGCGTAGCGCAGCCCCACCTGGACGCCGTGCGAGCGCAGGCGGGCCTCGGTGCCGTCGATGTCGAGGACACGCAGGGAGCCGGCGCGCCAGCGCGGCGCCTCGCCGTCCTCGGTCATGACGCGGCCGAAGTCGGTGTAGCGGTAGGCGACGTCGAGGGTCAGCGACTCGCTCAGCGCCACGCCGGTCCCCGCCGTCAGCTGCCAGGCGAACGAGGTGTGCCAGCCCGACGGTGTGGTGACCCGCTGGTCGAGAACGGGAAAGCGCATGTCCATCCCGTCGGTGCGGTTGCGGGAGACGCCGACGCCGCCGCCGACGTAGGGCTGGAAGCGCCCGAGCCCGCCCGGCACCAGCCCGGCCAGGTCGAGATAGCCGTTGACCAGGCCGGTCAGCGTGGTGGCGTCGGCACGCACCGGCTGGTCGCCGGAGATCGGGAAGTTCGCGTCGCCCGCGAAGCGCCAGCCCGGCCGGTAGGCGAGCGCCGCCTCGATCCGCAGCAGCGGCGACAGGCGGTAGCCGATGCCGGCGCCGAAGCCGGCCGTCCCGCCGAAATCGCCGGCCGCGCGCGCGTCGCAGCCGAACAGCTCGACCCGCCGCGGGTCGGTGCCGGCGCAGTTCCAGTCGTGGAAGCGGGTCGACCGCGACCAGTCGTAGGACAGATCGGCGCGCAGGTAGACCCCGCCGTCGGCCGCCGCCGCGCCGCCGGACACCGCCAGGCCCCCGGCCAAGCCCCCCACCAAGCCGAGCAGCCAAACCAGACGCCCCATCCCGTCCCCCTGTCCGTCGCGACGCCGCGCACCCTGCCCGCGGCACCCGTGTGCGGTCAAGCGGCGCGTGGGGACTGGCCGGGACCGCCCGGCGCACCCACCTTAGGCGCCATGTCCAACAGGGAAAACAACTCGCTGGGCGGACGGCTGGCGCGCTACGCGCGGGTCGGCTCCGCCGTGGGGGGCCTTGCGGCCCGCGTCGCCGGGGAGCGGGTCCTCGGCATCCCGGTCGAGCGCCAGCGCCACGCCGCGGAGCTGCGGGCCGCCCTCGGCGGCCTCAAGGGACCGCTCATGAAGGTGGCGCAGATCCTCGCCACCATCCCCGACGCGCTGCCGCGGGAATACGTCAGCGAGCTGTCCCAGCTCCAGGCCGACGCGCCCTCCATGGGCTGGCCCTTCGTCAAGCGGCGCATGGCATCGGAGCTGGGGCCGCGCTGGCACACCCGCTTCCGCAGCTTCGAGCACGGTGCGGCCGCGGCCGCGTCGCTCGGCCAGGTGCACCGGGCGGAGGGGCCGGACGGGCGGCGGCTCGCCTGCAAGCTCCAGTATCCCGACATGGCGTCGGCGGTGGAGGCCGACCTGCGCCAGCTCGGCCTGATCTTCGCCCTCTTCGAGCGCTACGACAGCGCCATCTCGACCCGCCAGATCCACGCCGAGATCGGCGCCCGCCTGCGCGAGGAGCTGGACTACGAGCTGGAGGCGCGGCACGCCGCCCTCTACCGCGCCATGCTGGCCGACACGCCCGGCGTGCACGTGCCGGCGGTCGTCCCCGAGCTGTCGACCCGCCGCCTGCTGACCATGGAGTGGCTGGACGGGCGCAAGATCCTGGAGTTCGTCGCCGACCAGCCGGACAGCCGCGACGACCTGGCGATGAACATGTTCCGCGCCTGGTACGTGCCCTTCTACTATTACGGCGTGATCCACGGCGATCCGCACCTCGGGAACTACACGGTGCGGCCGGACCGCTCGGTCAACCTGCTGGACTTCGGCTGCATCCGCGTCTTCAAGCCGAGCTTCGTCAAGGGCGTGATCGATCTCTACAACGCCCTGCGCGGCGGCGACGAGGAGGCGGCGGTCGAGGCCTACCGCACCTGGGGATTCACGAACCCGTCGAAGGAGCTGGTCGACGTCCTCAACATCTGGGCGCGCTTCGTCTACGCCCCCATCATGGACGACCGTGCCCGCCGCATCGAGGAGACCAACGCCGGCCACTACGGCCGCGAGACGGCCGAGCGGGTGCACGCCGAGCTGCGCAGGGTGGGCGGGGTCGAGGTGCCGCGGGAGTTCGTCTTCATGGACCGCGCCGCCATCGGCCTGGGCTCGGTGTTCCTGCACCTCAGGGCCGAGGTGAACTGGTACCGCCTGTTCCAGGACCTCATCCGCGACTTCGACGTGGACGCCCTGGAGGCGCGCCAGCACGCCGCGCTGACCGCGCACGGCGTGCCGCTGCCGGTGTAACGGGCCGGCACCCGGAGAGGACGTGCGGCCGATCCGCACGCCCTACGCCGAGCGCACCTTGTTGAGGAAGCCGCTGACCTCGCCGCGCAGCATCTCGGCCTGGCGGGCCAGCTCGCGGGACGCCGAGAGGACCGCGTCGGCGGCCGTGCCGGTCTTGCTGGCGGCGGTGGTGACCTCGGAGATGTTGCGCTTCACGACCTGCGTGCCTTCGGCCGCCTGATGGACGTTGGCGGCGATCTCGCGGGTCGCCGAGCCCTGCTGCTCCATCGCCTCGGCGATGCCGGTGACGGTGCTGCTGATGGTGTCCACGGCCTCGGAGATGGTGCGGATGGCGCCGACCGCACCGCCCGTCGCCGACTGCATCTGCGCCACCTGGCTGGAGATCTCCTCGGTCGCCCGGGCGGTCTGCCCGGCGAGGTTCTTCACCTCGGTCGCGACGACGGCGAAGCCCTTGCCGGCCTCGCCGGCGCGGGCCGCCTCGATGGTGGCGTTCAGCGCCAGCAGGTTGGTCTGCTCGGCGATCTCGCCGATCAGGTCGACCACCTGGCCGATGCGCTCGGCCGCCTCGGCCAGCCCCTCGACGATGGAGTTGGTCTGCCGCGCCTTCTCGGCGGCGTCCTGGGCGACGGTGGAACTGGCGGTGAGCTGGCGCGAGATCTCGGCGATGGAGGCCGAGAGCTCCTCGGTCGCGGCCGCCACGGTCTGCACGTTGGAGGTCGCCTGCTCCGACGCCGAGGCGACGGCCTGGGACTTGACGTTGGTCAGGGCGGCGTCGGAGGACATTTCCTGGGCGTCGCGTCCGAGCGTGTCGGCGGCGGCCGACAGGGTCTGCACGACGCCGCTCACCGCCGCCTCGAAGCCGTTGGCGAACTCGTTCATGGCACGGCGGCGGTCGGTCTCGATCTGCTTGCGCATCTCCTCCCGCTCCTCCTCCATGCGGCGCATCTCCAGGGCGTTCGCCTTGAACACGCCGAGCGCGACCGCCATGTGGCGCAGCTCGTCGCGCCGGTCGGAGCCGGGAACGTCGGTGCTGAGGTCGCCCTCGGCCAGGCGGTCCATGGCCCGCGTCATGGCGCGCAGCGGCACGGTGATGGCACGGTCGATGAACCAGGCGAGCACCACGCCGAGCGCCAGCGCCACGGCGGCGCCGACGGCGACGAACAGGCCGGCGTTGGCGCGCCCCGCCTCGCGCTCCTCGCGCTGGATGGAGACCAGGCGGGTCACTTGGTCGCTGACCGCGGTCGCCGCCGCGGCCATGGCGCGCGACGCGGCGTGCTGCCCCTCGACGGCCGAGACCAGCGCGGAGAAGCTCTGATCGAAGGCGTCGAGCGCCGTGCCGGCGGCGGTGATCAACGCCTTGCCGTCGGCGTCGACCAGCAGCTTGCCGGCCTGATCCGCGAGGTCGCGGATCTCCGCCACGGCGGCGACGACGGTGGTGCGCGCCGGCTCGCCGCCCTTCAGCCGGTAGTCGCGCTCGCCCAGCATCGCCGCCTGGGCGGCGACGTTGAGGCGCATGGCGAGGCCGCGCAGCAGCACCGCCTCGTTCACCTCGGACTGGGCGAAGTCGGCCGCCCCC
The DNA here is from genome assembly GCF_051225715.1 of Azospirillum sp. ST 5-10. Taxonomy (NCBI): domain Bacteria; kingdom Pseudomonadati; phylum Pseudomonadota; class Alphaproteobacteria; order Rhodospirillales; family Azospirillaceae; genus Azospirillum; species Azospirillum sp. ST 5-10. The sequence goes on along the minus strand of NZ_JBPJSP010000029.1, from coordinate 71,634 downwards.
TGGAGGGCGTCGGCGACGGCGATCTGGTTCTCCTGCATCTCGTGGGCGAGCGCCTGCACCTGCTCGGCCTGCTTGTCGAGGACGAGCATGCGCGCCTGGAAGGTCTCGGCGTCCTCGCCGGCGGCGTAGCGCGCCTGCTCGGCGAAGGTGTCGCGGTAGGCCGTGACGGCGGCGACGATGTTCTCCGCCAGCTCCTCCTCGTTGGTGCCGGTCACCTCCCCGTACAGCGCCTCGGCGTTGTCCTGGAGCTTGCCCAGCGTGACGTCGGCGGCCGTGACGATGGCGCCGTCGCGCGTGCGCACGAATTCGCCCTGCTGGCGCCGCGCCTCGAGCAGGTCCTCGATGAGCCGGTCGGCCCGGTCGGCGGTGTCGCGGCTGTGCCGCGCCGCCAGGGCCGCGTCGTTCAGGCTGATCATGTTGTTGTCGTAGCGCTCGGCCTGCTGCAGGCCGATCTTCTCGGCCACCTCGCGCAGCGCCCGCGCGCTCTCGGCCATCGACAGGGTGCGCGCCCGCGCCTCGGCGTCCTGCGTGGCGAACCGGGCGAAGGCGTCGCGGTAGCCGTCGATCCCGGCCAGGATGTCGTCGACCAGCACGCTGCCCTCGCCGGTCCGCAGGGCACGCCGGGTGTCGGTGGCCTCGGCCCGCAGGTCCTCCAGCATGCCGGCCACGTTGGCGGCGGCCTGGGCGTCGCGGTCGGCGACGAAGCGGGCCTCCTCCAGGCGGACGTTCTTGAGCCGGGCGTCCAGCTCGGCGGTGTGGGCCGCCAGGTCCACCCGCTCCGCATAGGTGCGCAGACTGTTCCAGCCGACGAATGCCACCGCGACCGTGAGCAGCAGCACGGTCGCGAATCCGAGCGCGATGCGCGTCCCGATCGTCATGGAAAGCCTCTTCGAATCCGCCCCTGACAGCGTGCGTTCATTGCATCCGATCCCTTATCTTTCTGCTTTTCGCACGTTTCCGTGGTGCACGGTATGACCCGGATCAAATACGGATCGAATAACCGCGGCTCAGAAGCGGTCGGGCATCCACGGGCGCGGGCCGGCGAAGAGGCCCGCCGCCGCCGCCAGATCCGCGTCCGTTCCCTGGACGAGGCCGAGCCGGCGCAACGCCGCCGGTCCCAGATGGCCGCTGAACAGGGGCGCCAGGGCGGCGATGCCCAGCCGCAGCCCGCCCGCCCCCGCCGGCCGCCGCTGCACCGTGCCCCGGCCGCCGGCGACGCGCAGGTGGAAGGCCCCGTGGTTCCGGCCGAGAATCGGGTCGGCGACGTCGAGCAGGAGTTCCGCCTCGACGCCCGCGGGATAGCCGCGCCGCGTCAGCGCCCGCTCGACGTCGACCACCCGCAGCAGCCACTCCTCCCAGCCGTCGACCGCGACCTTCGCCTCGAACGCGGCGTGGACCAGCGGGTCCTCGGGACCGCCGGGCCACACCACCTCGCGCACCATGGAGCGGTAGCCGGCGAGGAAGGCGAGAATCTGGCGGACGGCGTCGCGGCTCGGCGCGCAGACGTCGGCGACGGTCAGCCGGCGGTCGCGCGGCGGCATCACCGCGACGTAGCCGTCCGATCCGGCGAGGAAGACGTCGGCCCGCCCCTCCTCGCCGCAGGGGTGCAGGGCGTAGGTCCAGGCCGCGTCCGAGCGCTCCGGCAGGCCGTTGCCCTGTTCCAGCTCGCGCCGGCGCAGCGCCGCCAGCCGGTCGGCGTCGAACGGCTCCAGCCGGCGCGGCAGCGCCTCCGCCCGCCCCTGGAAGAGGACCTCGGGAGCGGCGCGGTAGCGGAACCAGGAGCCGGCGCGGGCGAACCCCACCTTGGCGTAGAGCGGCTGGGTCGCGGCGTAGAGCACGGCCAGCGCGCAGCCGGCCTCCTGCGCCTCCGTCAGCACGCCGTGCATCAGCCGGGTGGCGAGGCCGCCGCCGCGCGCCGCCGGGTCGGCCGAGACGAAGGCGACCGCCCGCGACGGCACGGGGCGGCCGCCGAACCACTGGTCCCACGACCACACCGCCGCGGCGGCGACCGGGCGGCCGCCGCGGCGCAGCACCCGCAGGCAGTCCGCTCCGAAAAGGTCGCGGCTGCGCTCGAAATGCGGGCGCGACAGGCCGAAGGCCTGACGGGCGAGGTAGGCGACGGCGTCGGCGTCCCCGTCCCGGTAGGGGCCGTAGGCGGGCTCGCCCGCGGCGGCGCTCACAGCTCCTTCGCCTGGCTGCGCAGGACGAACTTCTGGATCTTGCCCGTCGAGGTCTTCGGCAGCGCCGAGAAGACGACGGTCTTCGGGCACTTGAAGTGGGCGAGGTGGCTGCGGCACCAGGCGATGATCTCCGCCTCGGTGGCCGCCATGCCCTCGCGCAGGGTGACGAAGGCGCACGGCGTCTCGCCCCACTTCTCGTCGGGCCGGGCGACCACGGCCGCCTCCAGCACCGCGGGATGGCGGTAGAGCACGCCCTCCACCTCGATGGTCGAGATGTTCTCGCCGCCGGAGATGATGATGTCCTTGGAGCGGTCCTTCAGCTCGACGTAGCCGTCGGGATGGAGGACGCCGAGGTCGCCGGTGTGGAACCAGCCGCCGGCGAAGGCCTCGGCGGTGGCGCGCGGGTTCTTCAGATAGCCCTTCATCACGGTGTTGCCGCGCATGAACACCTCGCCCATGGTCTCGCCGTCGGCCGGGACCACGGTCATGGTGGCGGGGTCCATCACCGTCAGCCCCTCCAGGGTGGCGTAGTTCACCCCCTGCCGGGCCTTCAGGCGCGCCCGCTCCTCCAGCGGCTTCTCGTCCCACTCCTCGTGCCAGGCGCAGATGGTGACCGGACCGTACACCTCGGTCAGGCCGTAGACGTGGGCGATGTCGAAGCCCATGCGCTCCATCTTCTCGATGACCGCGGCGGGCGGGGCGGCGCCGGCGGTCATCATCTTGATGCCCGGCCGCACCTCGCGGCGCTGCTCCTCGGGGGCGTTGCAGATCAGCCCCATGACGATCGGCGCGCCGCAGAGGTGGGTGACGCCGTGGTCGGCGATGGCGTCGTAGATCGGCTTGGCGGCGATCTGGCGCAGGCAGACGTTGGTGCCGGCCATGGCGGCGATGGTCCAGGGGAAGCACCAGCCGTTGCAGTGGAACATCGGCAGGGTCCACAGGTACACGGGATGGTGCGGCATGGCCCAGGTCGCCACGTTGCCGAGCGCGTTCAGGTAGGCGCCGCGGTGATGGTAGACGACGCCCTTGGGATTGCCGGTGGTGCCCGAGGTGTAGTTGAGCGCGATCGCCTGCCATTCGTCGGCCGGCATCGCCCAGTCGAAGGCGGGGTCGCCCTCCTCCAGGAACCGCTCGTAGGTCGTGGCGCCGATGAGCTGGCCGCCCTTGGCCTGGGGATCGTCGATGTCGATCACCAGCGGCCGCCGCTCCGGCGCCAGCATGTGCACGGCCCTGGCGATGACGTCGGAGAATTCGCGGTCGGTCAGCAGGACCCTGGCCTCGCCGTGCTCCAGGATGAAGGCCAGCGCCTCGGCGTCGAGGCGGATGTTGAGCGCGTTGAGGACGGCGCCGGCCATCGGCACGCCGAAATGCGCCTCGAACGCCTCGGGGATGTTGGGGGCCATGACGGCGACGGTGTCGCCGCTGCCGATGCCGCGCCGCCGCAGCGCCGAGGCGAGGCGCACGCAGCGCTCGTACGTCTCCTTCCAGGTGCGGCGCAGCGGACCGTGGATCACCGCCGTGCGGCCGGGGAAGACGGCGGCGGTGCGGCGGATGAACGACAGGGGCGTCAGCGGCACGTGGTTGGCCGCGTTGCGGTCCAGGTCGATCTCGTACGGATTGTGTGCGGCGACGGTCATGCGGTCCCCCCGGGGATGGGTTGTCCGGCGGCTCGGCCGCCGTTTGACCGCGAGTCTTGCCAGAGAAGCCGCGCCGGGGGAAGGGTTACCGGTTGGAGGCGGACGGGCACCCCTGGGGGTGGGGGCGATGGGGTGCCCGTCCGTCCCGCGGCACCGCCAGCAGGGTACGGCGGTGATCCGGGAGCGTCCCGTTGTTTGGAACGCCTCCAAACTTGCCGGACGCGGGCCCGCCGGTCCAATCGTTATTTCCAAACGCAGCGATAGGCGGCGGCGATGGTCGGCCCGCCGCCGCCGCTACTCCGCGGCGTCCCGCACGTCGGCGTTGTTCTGCTCCTGCGCCGGGCGCTCGCGCCGCCATGGCCGGTGGCGCGCCCACCAGCGGGCCAGCCGGCGCTGCCTCCTGAGGCGCCACTCGTGCACGTTCGCCTTCACCATGAGGGCGCACGGCGTCACCACCAGGGTCAGCACGGTGGCGAAGGCGAGGCCGAAGACGATGGCGCTGGACAGGCCGACCCACCATTGCGTCGCCGGCGCGCCGAAGGTGACCTCGCGGGTCAGGAAGTCGATGTTCATGCCGAAGGCGAGCGGCAGCAGCCCGAGCACCGTGTTGAAGGCGGTCAGCAGCACCGGCCGGGCGCGTTCGGCGCCGGTGCGCAGGATGGCGTCGAAGGCGCTGGCTTCGCTGCGCTTGTACTGGTCGTAGGTGTCGATCAGCACGATGTTGTTCTGCACCACCGTGCCGGCCAGGGCGATCACGCCGATCCCGGTCATGACGATGCCGAAGGGCTGGCCGGTGACGATCAGCCCGATGGTCACGCCGATGGTCGACAGGATCACCGAGGTGAGGATCAGGAAGGCGGAATAGAAGCTGTTGAACTGGGTGACCAGGATGATCGCCATGATGAACAGCGCCGCCACGAAGGCGCGGCTGAGGAAGGCCGCGCTTTCCTTCTGTTCCTTGTCCTCGCCCTTGAAGACGTGGCCGACGCCGGCGGGCAGCGGATTCTCCCGCAGCCAGGTGCGCAGCGCCTGCACCTTGTCGTCGGCCAGGACGCCGGCGGCGACGTCGGCCTTCACCGTCATGGCGCGCTGCGCGTCGACCCGGTCGATCTGCCCGACCTTGGGACGCGGCAGCCGGTCGACGAAGTTGCCGACGGGCACGGCGCCGCCGCCGGCGTCGATGCGGATGCCGTCGAGCTGGTCCATGGACCGCAGGTCGCGCGGATAGCGCACGACGATGTCGATCTCGTCGTCGGCGTCGTCGGGGCGGTACTCGCCGATCTTCAGGCCGTTGGTGACGAGGCGCACGGCGTCGCCCACCGCCGTGACGTCGAGGCCGAAGCGGGCGGCCTGGGCGCGGTCGACCGTCACCTGCCACTCGATGCCGGGCAGCGGCCGTGTGTCCTCCACGTCGATCAGCCCGCCGACGGCGTCGAGGCCCTGCCGCACGTGGCGCACCGCGGCCGGCAGGAGGTCGGGGTCGCGGGCGGTGAGCTGGACCTGCACCGGCTTGCCGGTCGGCGGCCCCTCGTCCTGCTTGCGCGGCTCGACGACGATCCCGGCGAGGTCGGCGGTGCGCGCCCGGATGTCCTCCAGCACGTCCGACGCCGGCCGGCGCCGCTGCCAATCCTTGAACTCCAGCGTGATCTGGCCGATCACGTCCTCGGGCACGTCGCGGCCCGTCGGCGGCTTGCCGGTGCGGGTGTAGACGCTCTCGAAGTCGTCGAGGACGAGGATGCGCTCCTCCACCTCGCGCACCAGCGCGTCCTGCTCGTGGATCGACAGGTTGCCGCGGGCGTGCACCAGGACGGTGGCGTTGGTCGGCTCGACGTCGGGAAAGAACTCCACCCCGTTGCCGTGCAGGGCGTAGTAGCCCTGGATGGCGACCAGCACCAGGGTCGACGCGACCAGCACCTTGCCGGGATGGCGCAGCGCCGTCCGCAGCAGGCCGACGTACCAGCCGCTCAGCGGCCGGCGCTCCTCCACCGGGTCGGGCGCGTCGAGGTCGAGATCATCCGCCGATCCGGCCGCCGATCCGGCCGCCGATCCGACCACCGATCCGGCGGCCGGCCCGGCGGACCGCACCGGCACGTTCGGCTTGCCGACCAGCGCGCCCAGCGCCGGGATGAAGATCAGCGCCATCAGCAGCGCCGCCGACAGCGTGGCGAACTGGCTGATGGGCAGGAACTTCATGAACTCGCCCACCATGCCGGGCCAGAACAGCAGCGGCGCGAAGGCGGCGAGCTGGGTGGCGGTGGAGGCGATGATCGGCCAGGCCATGCGCCGCGCGGCGACGGCGTAGGCTTGGCGCCTGGGCAGCCCGTCGGCCATCTTGCGGTCGGCATACTCGGTGACGACGATGGCGCCGTCCACCACGTTGCCGGCGGCGAGGATCAGCCCGAACAGGACGACGATGTTGATGGTGTGGCCCATCCCCGCCAGCACCAGCATGGCGGTGAGGAAGGAGCCCGGCACGGCCACCACGATCAGCGCCGAGGTGCGCAGACCCAAGGTGGCGACGACGATGATCATCACCAGCAGGACCGTCACCGCCAGGTTGTTCTCCAGGTCGCCCAGCATGGTGCGGATGTCCTGGGACCGGTCCTGGGAGTAGGTGAACTCCATGCCGGCCGGGAGATAGGCGCGCTCCCCCTCGACCACGGCACGGACCTGCTCGATCGTCTCGATGATGTTCTCGCCGGTGCGCTTGGTGACCTCCAGCGCGATCGCCGGCTTGCCGTCGACCCGGGCGAAGCTCTCCGGGTCCTTGAAGGTGCGGCGCACCTGGGCGACGTCGCGGAAGCGCACGACGGCGTCGCCGTTCACCTTCACCGGCATGTTCCAGATGTCTTCGACGGACTCGAACAGGCCCGGCACCTTGACCGGAAAACGGCCCGCCCCGGTGTCCAGGTTGCCCGCCGCCACCAGCCGGTTGGAACGGGCGAAGAGCTGCGCCACCGCCCCCGGGTCGATGCCGTAGCTCTCCACCCGCATGGGGTCGATGACGACCTCCACCAGCTCCTCGCGGTCGCCGGCGATCTCCGCCTTCAGCACGGCCGGGACCGACTCGATGCGGTCCTTCAGATCGCGCGCCGCACGCAGCAGGGTGCGCTCCGGCAGGTCGCCGGAGAGGATGACCACCAGCACCGGGAAGAGGGAGAAGTTGACCTCGTTCACCGTGGGCTCGTCGGTCTCCTCGGGCAGCTCCGCCTTGGCGCGGTCGACCTTCTCGCGCACGTCCTGGATGGCGCGGTCGGCGTCGAAGCCGGCGTCGAACTCGAGGATCACGTTGCCGCCGCCCTGGTAGGCGGTGGAGCGCATCTCCTTCAGCCCCTCGATGGTCCGCAGCTCCTGCTCCATCGGGCGCAGCAGCAGGCGCTCGGCGTCCTCCGGCGAGATGCCCTCGTGATGCAGCGAGACGTAGATGATGGGGATGTTGACGTCGGGCGCCGCCTCCTTGGGGATCTCCTGGTAGGCGACCCAGCCGGCGGCCAGCAGCAGCGCCAGCGTCGCCAGCACCGTCCGGGTGTGCGTCAGCGCGGCGGCGATGAGCGTCCTCACGTGGCGCCTCCGCCCGGCGTCTCTACCGGCTTGACCGGGTTGCCGGCGGCGACGTACTCGTGGCCGACGGTGATCAGCCGCAGCTCCTCCGGCAGGCCGGTCAGCCACACCCCGTCGGGTGTGGTGCCGGCGATCTCCACCGGCAGGAAGCGGACCCGATCCTCGGCATCGACGACCTTGACGCCGACGCCGCCGTCGTCGGCCAGCGACAGGGCCGAGGGCGACACGAAGTGGGCCGGCCGCTGGCCGACCGGCAGGCGGAGCTGCGCCGTCAGGCCGGAGACGATGGCGCGGTCGGCGTTGCCGACCTCCAGCTCGACGCGGAAGGTTCGGGTCGCCGGATCGGCGGTGGCGGCGACGTAGGCGATCCGCCCCTCCACCGCACGCGCGCCGTCGGGGCCGCCGATGATCCGGGCGACGCCGCGCTGGCCGAGGCGCAGCGCCGCGATCTGGGATTCCGCGGCGAAGCCGACGATCCGCATGGGATCGAGGTCGACCACCGTGGCCACCGGGTTGCCGGTGTCCAGGAAGTCGCCCACCTCGACCGGCCGTTCGTCGAGCACCCCGTCGAAGGGGGCGGCGATGGTGGTGTGCGCCAGCTCGATCTCGGCCTTGCGGACGGCCGCCCGCGCCGCCTCGAGGGCGGCCGCCGCCTGGGCGAGCTGGATGTCGGTGTTGTGGCCGCGCGCGTTCAGGGACTGCGCCGCCCGGTGTTCGAGGTGGCGCTGGGCGAGCAGCGCCCGCGCTTCCTCGAGCCGCACGGGGCGGTCGTCGACGGCGAGCCGCACCAGCACCTCCCCTGCCGCCACCACGGTGCCGCGCGCCACCGGCACCGCCTCGACCCGGCCGCGCACCTCGGCGCGCAGGGCGACGCTGCGCCACGCCTCGGTGCGGCCCTGCAGGACGATCTCGGCGGTCATCGGCCGGGCGACGAGGCGGGCGACGCGCACCGCCTGCAGCGGCGCCGGCGCCGCACCGGCCGGCCCGTCCGCGCCGGCCGGCGACGGCGAGGCCGGGCCGCCGCCGATCTGGCCGGACAGCACCCAGGCGACGGCGGCCACGGTGATGACACCGGCGGTGACGAGGGAACGGTTCATGACGGTCTCCAGCGGCCGGCGGGGGCGGCTATTCGGCGACCCGCGCCCCGGGCGCGGATGCCGCCCCCACCAGGGCGGCTCGGTGCGCCTCGAGATACTCGGCCGCGGCCCGGTAGACGGCGAGCCCGTAGCCCAGCGCGAAGGCGTGTCCGGATTCCATGGGCCGCTCGGTACGGCTTTCCATGCGCTCGATCGTCGCACGCAGCCAGGCGATGCGCTCGCCGATCAGACGGTCGAGGTGGTGCGCCGGCAGCCAATGGCCGAAGAAGGCGATGAACAGGAAGTCGGAGCGCACCTTGTCGGCGCCCGGCGGCCGCATCAGCGCGTCGTACAGCGCCTGCCGCCCGGCCGGCGTGATCCGGTAGACGAAGCGGTCCCGGCTGTCGGCGCCGTCCCGCGGCTCGTCGGCGCCGGCGATCAGCCCGTCCTCGGCCAGCCGCTTCAGGGAGGGATAGATCGAGGCGAACGCGGCCTCCTGGAAATGCCCGAACGGCCCCTGCTCGAACTGCTTGCGGATCTCGTAGCCGGTGGCCGGACCGCGGGCGAGCGCGCCGAGGCACAGGGTCCTCACGTCCATGGCGGGCCATCCTCAAGCCGGGTTTCGGGACGGGCCAAGCTACTATATCGGACCGATATATTCCAGTCCGTCACACCCAGGCGAGCCCGCCGGCCCGGACCTGCCCCTGCCCTAAGGCCGGGACGGCCCGGCCGAAGGTCAGCCGGCCGCGCCCGAAGGGCGTAATGACAGGGTTCGGCGATCTGCTACGTTTCGTGGTCGTATCGACCGGGTCGTGTTTTCTCTGGGTTCGGCTTTCCCTGGAATGAGTAACCGCTCCCCCTCGCGCGACGTCTGGCTGCTTCCCGTCGCGTCGCTGCTGGCACCGCTGCTCCTGTTGGCGGTGATGGCGTGGCGCGACTACGGCCAGACCTTCGAGCAGACGGAACGCCGCGTGGAGCGGACGAGCTCCGTGCTGTACGAGCACGCCCTGCGCCTGTTCGAGACCTTCCGCTTCGTGGTCGACGAGGTCGCGAACCACGTGGAGGGCATGAGCTGGGAGGAATTCGCCACCTCGCCGTCCCTCCACCGCTACCTGAAACGGCTCGACGACGGCTTTTCCCAGGTCGGCGGCATCTGGCTGAACGGTCCGAACGGCCGCGTCGCCAACAGCAGCATCCGTTTCCCCGTGCCGGCGACCAACGTCGCCGACCGCGACTACTTCCGGGCCATGAAGGAAGGAGCCGCGTTCTTCGTGAGCGACACCTATCCCGGGCGCACCACCGGCGTGCCCGCGTTCAACCTCGTCCGTCCGCGCACCGGCCCCGACGGCCGGTTCGACGGCATGATCCTGACCTCCGCCTCGGTGTCCGACTTCCAGGACTTCTTCCGCCGCGTGCTGCCGGACCCGCGGGATTCGGTGTCCCTGCTGCGGACCGACGGCAGCCAGCTCGTCCGCGACCGCGACGGGCCGCTGATCCGGCTGACCGCCGACAGCGGCTTCATGCGCGCCATCGCCGAGCGCCCGGAGGCGGGCGTCTTCCGCACCGTCGCGCAGGTCGACGGCCGCGAACGGATCTTCGCCTATCGCAAGCTGGCGGGGTTTCCCGTCTACGTGGTGTACGGCCGCGCCGTCAAAGCGGTGATCGAGGAGTGGGCGGACCGCACGGCCTTCAACGCCCTGTTCGCCGTCCCCTTGGCGCTGCTGCTGGCCACGGCGTCGTGGCTGGTGGTGCGCAAGGCGCACGGAGAGCGGGTGGCAATCGCCAGGCTGCACCAGGAATCCGAGCGCCGCCGGCGCGCCGAGGAGCTGCTGCAGAAGATCCAGCGGCTGGAGATGCTGGGGCAGATCGCCGGCGGCATCGCCCACGACTTCAACAATCTCCTGATGGTGATCACCAGCAACCTCTACCTGGCGCAGGCGCGGGCCGGCGGCGAGGCCGGCAAGGGTCCCGGCCCCTTCATCGACACCGCCATGCAGGCGGCCTACCGCGGCGGCCAGCTCACCCAGCAGCTCCTCACCTTCTCGCGCCAGCAGACGCTGAAGCCGGAGGTTCTGGCACCAGCGCCGGCGCTGGCGGCGATGGTCGACGGGATGCTCAAGCGCTCGCTGCGCGGCGACATCGCGGTCGAAGCCGAGCTCCCCGCCGACGCCTGGTCGGTGGAGGTCGACCGCACCCAGCTCGAACTGGCCGTCCTCAATCTCGCGGTCAACGCCCGCGACGCGATGCCCGACGGCGGCACCTTGCGGATCGCCGTGCGCAACGTCACCCTCGACGGCGGGCTGGACGCGCCGGCGGGGCTGGCCGGCGACTTCGTGGTGCTGAGCGTGTCGGACACCGGCAGCGGCATCGACCCCGCGGTGCGCGACCGTGTCTTCGACCCCTTCTTCACCACCAAGGAGGTCGGCAAGGGCACGGGCCTGGGACTCAGCCAGGTGTTCGGCTTCGCCAGCCAGTCCGGCGGCACGGTGACGCTGGACAGCACGGTCGGCGCCGGCACGACCGTCGCCCTCTACCTGCCGCGGTCGGGCAAGGCGCCCGGCCAGCGTTCCAGCCCCGTCCCGCCCCCGGCGCCCGAGGGCCGGGGGCGCCGCATCCTGCTGGTCGAGGACAGCCCGGAGATCGGCCGCACCACGACGACCCTGCTGGAGGGGTTCGGCTACAGCGTCACCCTGGTCGACAACGCCCGCGCCGCCCTCGACACGCTGACCGCCAACGGGCGCTTCGACTTCATCCTCTCCGACATCGTCATGCCCGGCGACATCAACGGCCTCGATCTCGCCCGCTCGGTGCGCGAGCGCTATCCGGACCTGCCGATGATGCTGACGACCGGCTATTCCAGCGCCGCCTCCACCGCCGTGGAGGAGGGATTCCTGCTGCTGCACAAGCCCTATCGGCCCGAGGTCCTGGCCGACGCGGTGAACGACCTGCTGGCCGCCCGTGCGCGCGGCGCGGCGTGATCCGCCGCACCCGGCGCCCCGTACCGGAGGGGCTCGCCACGCCGGGAGGACACGCCCCATGCACCGCCGCCGCCGATCCGATGACCGCCGGAAGGATGGCCGGCCGTGACCGTCGCCTGGATCACCGGGGCGAGCAGCGGCATCGGCCGTGCCCTCGCCCGGCGCCTGGCGGACGACGGCATGACCGTCGCCGCGTCGGCCCGCTCCGCCGCCAGGCTGGAGTCACTGGCGGCCGAGGCCGCCCGCATCGACGCCTTTCCCGTCGACGTGAGCGATGCCGACGCGGTCGCCGCCGCCGTGGCGGCGGTGGAGCGGCGGTGCGGTCCCATCGACCTCGCCGTGCTCAACGCCGGCACCCACGCGCCGATGGGGCTCGACGACTTTTCGGCCGCCACGGCGCGCCGCCTGATGCAGGTGAACTACATGGGCGTGGTCCACGCGCTCGACGCGCTGCTGCCGCGCCTGCGGGCGCGCCGGGGCGGCCGGATCGCGGTGGTCGCTTCGCTGGCCGGCTACCGCGGCCTGCCGACCGCCGCCGCCTACGGGCCGACCAAGGCGGCGCTGATCAACCTGTGCGAGTCCCTGGCGCCGGAGTGCCGCCGCGCCGGCATCGGCCTGCATCTGGTCAACCCCGGCTTCGTCGACACCCCGCTGACGGCGCGCAACCCCTTCCCCATGCCCGACCTGATCTCCGCCGAGGCGGCGGCCGACGCGGTGGTCCGCGGCCTCGCCGCCGCCCGCTTCGAGATCGCCTTCCCCCGCCGCTTCGCCGCCGCGCTGAAGGCGGCGCGCTGCCTGCCCTACGGCGCCTATTTCGCGCTGGTCCGCCGGGTGACCGGCGGATGACCGGCGGCGCGCGCCGCGACGGCCTCGCCGCCTGGGTGCGGTTCCTGGAAACGCTGACGGTGGAGAATCTCGACCGGCTCGACGGGCTGACCACGCCCGCGGTGCGCTTCCGCGACCCCTTCAACGACGTGCGCGGCCGGCCGGCGGTGCGTGCCGTGCTGGCCCACACGCTGGACACCTGCCGCGACTGGCGTTTCGCCGTCAGCCACGCCGCGCTCGCCGACGGCCTCGGCCTGTTGCGCTGGCGCTTCACCGCGACGGTGGCGGTGGTCGGACGGCTCGACGTGCCGGGCATGAGCGAGGTGGAACTGACCGCGGACGGCCTGGTCGCCGCGCACACCGACCATTGGGACGCCGGCGAACACGTCTACCGGCGCCTGCCGCTGCTGGGCGGGCCGCTGCGCCTCATCCGGCGGCGGATCGCGGCGCCGACCGCTGGAAGAACAGGCTGACCGTCCCGATCCGCACCCCCCAGCGCCGGACGTCGGCGCGGTTGATCAGGACGCCCCCCGGCTGCAGGAACATCCGGTCGTCGAAACGCACCCGCCACACCGAGCGCCCCACCGCCAGGTCCATGGCGTAGCGCCAGCGCAGGGCGTTGCCGGCGGCGCGGCCGGTGGCGACGCCGACCACGTCGTCGGCCCGCCCCTCGTAACGGCCCTCGCCGGTGCGGACGATGCGCCAGACCCGGCGCTGGGTCCCGCCGTCGGCGTAGAGGAAGTCCTCCTCGAGAACCAGCTCGCGGCCGTCCCAGACACCGCGGATGTCGACGGTGAACTGGCGCCGGACGGTGCCGAAGCGGTCCTCGAACAGGCCCCAGGCTCGGGTGCCGCCGGCGAAATAGTCCTCGGGCCGGAAATCCGCCGGCCGGCCGGCGGCATCGGTGGCGGCAATCCCGGTGGTCATCGCGCGCCTCACCCGGCCGACGGGCGGCGCAGGCGCCACAGCCCGACGTCGATGGCGCCGGCGCGGAAGCCGCCCTCGCAATAGGCGAGATAGTAGTCCCAGAGGCGGCGGAACCGCTCGTCGAACCCCTGCCGCGCGATGTCGGGCCACGCGTCGTGGAAACGCCGCCGCCACTCGGCCAGGGTCCTGGCATAGGAGTCGCCGAAGGTCTCGACGTGCTCGACCACCAGCCCGGCCCGGGCCGCCTGGGCGCGGATCGCCGCCGGGCAGGGCAGCATGCCGCCGGGGAAGACGTGGCGCTGGATGAAGTCGCAGCTCCGGCGGTAGGCGGCGAACCGGTCGTCGGCGATGGTGATGGCCTGGATCACCGCCGCGCCGCCCGGCACCAGCCGGTCGCGCAGGACGCCGAAGTAGCGCGGCCAGCGCTCCTCGCCGACCGCTTCGATCATCTCGATGGAGACGACGCGGTCGAAGGTCCCGGCGACGTCGCGGTAGTCCTGCAGCCGCAGCTCGGCGGCGCCGGCGAGGCGCGCCTGCGCCCATGCCAGCTGTTCGCGCGACAGGGTCAGCCCGACCACCGCGGCGCCCCGGGCGCGGACCAGGTGCTCGGCCATCCCGCCCCAGCCGCAGCCGATCTCCAGCACGCGCTGGCCCGGCGTCACCTGCAGCAGGTCGGCGGCGCGCGCCAGCTTGGCCTCCTGGGCCTCCTCCAGCGTCTCGCCGCCGGTGGCGTAGAGGGCGGCGGAATAGGTCATGCCGCGGTCGAGCCACTGCCGGTAGAAGGCGTTGCCGAGGTCGTAGTGGAAGGCGATGTTGCGCCGGCTGCCGCGGCGGGAATTGGCGCGCCCGCGGTGGACCAGCCGGTTGAGGAGGCGGGCCGCGGCGCTGCCCCACACCGAGCGGCCGAGCCGCGCCTCGTTGCGTGCGGCCAGCTCGATCAGCGCCGGCAGGTCGGCGGTCCGCCACTGGCCGTCCATGTAGGCCTCGGCGAAGCCGACGGGTCCGCCCACCAGGAGGCGACGCGCCGCCGCCGGATCGTCGAGCGCCAGTTCCGCCCGCAGGGTGCCGTCACCGTCGCCGAAGCGGAAGGTCCGGCCGTCCGGCGTGGTCACGTCCAGCGCCCCGCCGGCGACGCGCGACGCCAGGCGCAGGAACGCCTCGGTCCACGGATCGCGGCGCGGCGCCAGCAGGCGCCACCAGGGCAGCGGCCGCAGCCCGGCCGCCGTGGTCGCGGTGAGTTCGCTCATGTGCAGGGGTCCTCGGAACGCAAGGGGACGACGGTAACCGGGGAGGCGGGTGCCGGCGGCCGCGGCCGGACGGCCAGCCCCTTGCGCCACAGCCGCAGCGCCTCCCAATGGATGGCGGCCGTCACCTTGGCGGTCATCAGGGGGTGGCGCAGCCACGCCGCCGCCAGGGCACGGTCCGAAAGCTCGACCCGCCGGCCGGCGAGCGCGGCGTGGAGCACGGTTCCCGCCGCGTCGGTCTGGCGGATGGCGACCGCCACCGTGTCGCCGGGCGGGCGGATGCGGAAATGGTAGGCCGTCTCCATGTCCATGAAGGGGGACACGTAGAAGCCCTTGGCGCAGGACTGGCGGACCAGACCGTCGGCGTCGGCCGCCGCCGGGATCGCGTAGGTGTGGCGCTGGCCGAAGGTGTTGGAGACCTCGTGCAGGACGGCCGCCAGCCCGCCGTCGGGACGGTGGCAGAACCACACGCTCAAGGGGTTGAAGACGTAGCCGAGCAGCCGCGGGAAGCAGAGCACCCGCACCGGCCCGCCGGCCGGCAGCCCGGCGGCGGCGAGCTGGGCGTCCGCCCAGGCCCGCGCCGGACGGCCGTCGCCGTGGTCGCGGTCGTGGAAGGCGGTCAGCGCGAAGCGGTTGTGGGCGAACAGCCGCAGCCGCCGGTCCAGCTCGGGCAGTTCGTCGAGGTCGAGCAGCAGGCTGAACACCCGGTAGCGCAGCCGGTGCCGCACCGGCCTCAGCCGGTGGTGCACCACCGTTCCCGGATAGAGGCCGGACGCCGGCCCCGTCATCACGCCGCCTCGGAGGGACGGGGCGGCCGGCCGGGGCCGCCCAGGTGGATGCGGCCGGACTCGTTCTCCACCGTCCACGGCCGCCGCACGCCGCCCAGCGCCTCGGCCACGGCGAGCCCGGCCTGCAGCCCGTCCTCGTGGAACCCGGCGCCGAACCAGGCGCCGCAGTACCAGGTGTTGCGCACGCCCTGCAGCGCCCACAGGCGCCGCTGCGCCTGCAGAGCGGCGACGTCGAAGACGGGGTGGTCGTAGAGAAAGCTGCGCAGGATGCTGCCGTCGCGCGGCGGCCGGGCCGGGTTGAGCGTCACGAAGAGGTCGCGCCCGGGCGGCAGGAAGCCCTGCAGCCGGTTCATCCAGTAGGTGACGCACGGGGCCCCGCCCTCCGCCCCGCCGCTCCCGCCGAGATAGTTCCAGCTCGACCACACGCGGCGGCGGCGCGGCATCAGGCCGGGGTCGGTGTGCAGGATGGCGACGTTGCGCTGGCAGCGGAACGCCCCGAGCAGGGCGAGTTCGGCCGGTCCCGGGTCGTCGAGGAGGGCGAGCGCCTGGTCGGCGTGGGTGGCGATCACCACCTGGTCGTGGGCGTGGACGGCGCCGCGGCGGTCCTGCACCAGCACCCGCCCGCCCTCGCGCCGCACCCGCTCGACCGCCGTGTTGAGGCGCAGGGCGTCGCCCATGTCGGCGGTCAGGCGGCGCACGTACTCGCGGCTGCCGCCCTCGACGGTGCGCCAGACCGGGCGGCCCGCCAGCCGCAGCAGCCCGTGGTTCTCGCAGAAGCGCACGAAGGCCAGCGCGGGATGGGCGCGCATCGTCTCGGCCGGGGCCGACCAGATCGCCGCCGCCATCGGCAGCAGGTGGTCGTCGACGAAGGCATCGGAATAGCCGCCGCGGTCGAGCATCGCGCCGAGGGTCAGCGCCTCGGCGTCCGGGGCGGCGAGCAGCCGCGGCGCCTCGCGGTAGAAGCGCAGGATGTCGCGCACCATGCGCAGGAAGCGCGGCCGGAGGAGGTTGCGCCGCTGGGCGAACAGCGCCGCCGGCCCACCGCCGGCGTACTCCAGCGCGCCACCGTCGAGGGAGGCGGCGAACGACATGTCGGTCGCCCGCGTCGGCACGGCGAGGTGACGGAACAGCGCGGTCAGGTTGGGATAGCTGGGCTCGTTGTAGACGATGAAGCCGGTGTCGACGGCGACGCCGTCGCCCGCGTCGACCGTGTTGGCGTGGCCGCCGGCACGGTCCTCCTTCTCGTACAGCGTCACCCGGTGGGTGCGCGACAGCAGCCAGGCCGCCGACAGGCCGGCGATGCCGGAGCCGATCACCGCCACGTCGAGCGGCCGGGGAGGACGGAGGGGGAGCACGGTCATGGGAATGCGGCTCGTGGTTGCGCCAGAGATCGCCACGCTTACGGTGGCGCCGCGACGGCGGATCACCGGATTTCCCAGTGATCCGCCACCGCCACGGCCACGTATCAGCGGCCATGATCGGCACCCACGCCCACTCCCTGGAGCCGCCGCCGGCTCCGCCGTCGGACCTGTCGGCGGCGATCGTCGCGATCGCCGAGCGGCAGGACCGGGCCGCCTTCGCCCGGCTGTTCGGCCACTTCGCGCCGCGGGTGAAGGCGTACCTGGTGCGCCTCGGCATGCCGCAGGCCCAGGCGGAGGACATCGCCCAGGAGACTCTGCTCACGGTGTGGCGCAAGGCCGCCCTCTACGACCCGCAGCGGGCGGAGGCGGCGACCTGGGTGTTCACGATCGCCCGCAACCTGCGCATCGACGCCCTGCGGCGCGCCCGCCACCCCGAAGTGTCCGACGAGATCCTGGCCGAGCGGCCGGACGAGGGCCCCAGCGCCGAGACGCTGGTCGCCGACGGCCGGCGCAACGGCGCCCTGCGCGCCGCCCTGGCGACCCTGCCGCCCGAGCAGGCCGAGGCGGTCCGCCTGTCCTTCTTCGCCGACCTGCCGCATCCCGCCATCGCCGAACGCCTCGGCCTGCCCCTGGGAACCGTGAAGTCGCGCCTGCGTCTCGCCATGGACAAGATCCGCAAGGCGCTGGGAGAGGAGTGTCCATGACCCCCAAGCATCACCCGAGCGACGCCCTGCTGGTCGCCTACGGCGCCGGCAGCCTGGACGAAGGGGTGTCGCTGGCGGTCGCCACGCACCTCGCCCTGTGCCCCGCCTGCCGCCGCGTCGCGGCGCAGATCGACGCGCTGGGCGGCGCTCTGCTCGACGATCTGGCGCCGCAGCCGCTGGGCGACGGTGCGCTGGACCGCGCGCTGGCCCTGCTGGACGGAATGCCCCCGGCGCCGCGTCCCGCCGCGGCCCCCACCGCCGCCGCGCCCGGCCCCTTCCCGGAGCCTCTGGCCTCCTATCTCGGCCCCGCGCCGGAGCGGCGGTGGCAGCGGCTCGCTCCGGGCGTGGCACGGATTCCCCTGCTGCCGCGCACCGCCGCCGGCGGGAACGCGCAGCTTCTGCGCATCGCGCCGGGCACCACCCTGCCCCATCACGGCCACGGCAGCATCGAGCTGACGGTGATGCTCACGGGATCCTTCGCCGACGAGTTCGGCCGCTACGGCCCCGGCGACCTCGCCGAGGCCGACGCGGAGACCCGGCACCAGCCGATCGCCGACAGCCACGAGGACTGCGTCTGCCTGATCGCCACCGACGCGCCGCTGCGCTTCACCGGCCTGATGGGCCGGCTGATCCAGCCGTTCATCGGCCTGTGACGTCCAGCAGGAGGTCCAGCAGGCCGCGCGCGGCGACCGACGGCGAGCGGGCGGGGCGGCGGACGATGCCGATGCTGCGCTCGACCACCGGTTCCTCGATGGGGACGGCGGTCAGCTCGGCGAAGCGCAGCAGCGGCAGGGCCAGCGACGGCAGGGCGGCGATGCCGATGCCGGCCTCGACCAGGCCGGCGATGGTGGCGAGGTGCGACGCCTCGTAGAGGGACGGCAGGCCGACCCCGGCACGGGCGCACGCGGTGTCGATGAGCTGGCGCACGCTGGTGGTGCGCGACATGGCGATCATCGGCTGATCCGCCAGCTCGGCCCAGGTCACCGCGCCGCGGGCGGCCAGCGGGTGCTCCGGCCGGCAGACCAGGACGAAGCGGTCCGCCAGCAGGGGCTGGAACCGGAACTCGTCGCCGTCGGCCGGAGCCACCGTGACGCCGAAATCGGCGGAGCCGGAGCGCACCGCCTCGAGGATGCGGTCGTGCAGCGCGTCGTCCAGGCGCACGTCGATGCCCGGATGGTCCCGGCGGTAACGGGCCAGCACCGGCGGCAGGATCACCGCCGCCGCGGTCGGCAGCGCCGCCACCACCACCCGCCCGCGCCGCCGCGCCAGATAGTCCTGCAGGTCCCCGGACACCGACTCGAACTCGTCCACCATGCGCGTCGCCAGGCGCAGCAGCTCCTCGCCCTCGGGGGTGAGCACGACCTGCCGGGTGGTGCGGTCGAACACGCGCACGCCCACCGCATCCTCCAGCTTGCGGATGGTGGCGCTGAGCGCCGGCTGGGACAGGCCGATGCGCTCCGCCGCCTTGCTGAAGCTGGCGTGCTCCGCGACCTGGCGGAAGCACTGCAGCTGGCGGAGCGTCACATTCATAAGCATAGATTATCAATTGATCAAACAAATCAGTTTGTCAACGCAATCACCGCCATGAATGATGGACATACTAACAAATTCCGCGGGGAGGGGCCATGGCGGAGGGAACGATCCTGGTCGGCTGTGGCGCCGGCTTCTCCGGCGACCGTCTCGACGCGCCGGGCCCGGTCGTCGCCACCCTGGCGCGGTCGGGACGGCCGGCGGCCATCATGTTCGAGACGCTGGGCGAACGCACGCTGGCGCTCGCCCAGCTCGACCGGATGCGGGATCCCGAACGGGGCTACGAACCCCTGCTGGAGCCGCTGCTCGAACCGATCCTCGCCGCGTGCCTCGACCACGGCATCCGCATCCTCGGGAACTTCGGGGCCGCCAACCCGCGGGCGGCGGCCCGGCGCATCCTCGCCCTGGGCCGCCGCCTGGGCTGCCGGCCGATGCGCGTCGCCGTCGTCACCGGCGACGACGTCACCGCCGCGCTGCTGGACGGCGCGGTGGAGGACGCCGCCGGCGCGCCGTTGCGGGTGGCGGCGCCGATCTCGGCCAACGCCTATCTCGGCGCCGCCCCGCTGGTGGAGGCGCTGGCCCTGGGCGCCGACATCGTGGTGGCGGGGCGGGTCGCCGACCCGGCGCTGGCGCTCGCCCCCTTCATGCACCATCACGGCTGGGCCGAGGACGACTGGCGGCGGATCGCCTGCGGCACCCTCGCCGGCCATCTCCTGGAATGCGGCAGCCAGGTGAGCGGCGGCTACTTCGCCGATCCCGGCGTCAAGGACGTCCCCGACCCGCACGACATCGGCTTTCCCATTGCGGCGATGGAGGCCGACGGCGTCTTCACCATCGGCAAGGCCGACCGCACCGGCGGGCTCGTCGACCGCCGCACCGTCACCGAGCAGATCCTCTACGAGGTGCACGACCCGGCCGCCTATCTGACGCCGGACGTGACCCTCGACATCACCGGCGTCGTCCTGGCCGAAGCCGGAGCGGACCGGGTGCGGGTCACCGGCGCCGCCGGGCGGCCGCGGCCGGAGCGGCTGAAGGTGACGGTCGGCTACGACGGCGGCTGGCTGGGCGAGGGCGAGATCTCCTACGCCGGGCCGAACGCGGCGGCGCGGGCGCGGCTGGCGCTGGACGTGGTGCGCCGGCGCCTGCCGGCGGACTGCCGGATGCGCGGCGACATCGTCGGCCTGTGCAGCGTGTTCGGCGACGACGCCGGCGGCGGGCTGGCCGAGGCCCCCGCCCAGGACGGCGACGTCCGCCTGCGCATCGCCGTCGCGACGCCGGAACGGGCCCTGGCCGAACGGGCCGCGCAGGAGGTGCTGGCCCTCTACACCTGCGGCCCGGCGGGCGGCGGCGGCGTGCGCAGCGCCGTGCGCCAGCGCATCGCCACCGCATCGGGCTACGTGCCGCGGAGCCTGGTGCGGCCCGCCGTGGAGATCCTGGGATGACCGCCGACACCGCCGACCTCGTCGAGGTCCCGCTGCACCGCATCGCCCATGGCCGCACCGGCGACAAGGGCGACCGCCTGAACGTCAGCGTGATCGCCCGCCATCCCTCCTTCTACCCGACCATCCTGGCGGAGGTGACGGCCGAGCGGGTGCGCGCCCTGTTCCGCCACCGCAGCCCCGGGCCGGCCGTCCGCTACGAGCTGCCGAACCTGGCGGCGGTCAACCTCGTGATCGACGACGTGCTGCAGGGCGGCGTCAACCTCGCCCTCAACCTCGACGGCCACGGCAAGACGCTGTCGTTCCTGGTCCTCTCCCTGCCGGTGCGGGTGCCGCGCGCCCTGCTCGACGCCCCGGACGACGCTGCCAACACGACACAGGAGGAAACCCCATGATGCGCACCACGGGTCTGGCGACCCTCACCCTGGCGGCCGTGCTCGGGCTGAGCGCGCCGGCCGCCGCCCAGACCAAGCTGCTGATCGGCGCCACCTCGGCGTCGTCCAGCCAGTACGGCTATTTCGTCGCCGTCTCGCAGCTGATCAACGACAAGGTCGCCGAGGCGGACAGCGCCGTCGTCGAGACCGGCGCCACCGTCGACAATCTGCGGCGCATCGCCCGCAACCAGATCGACCTCGGCCTCGTCACCACCAACGTCGGCTACCAGGCGGCCGCGGGCAAGGGGGACTTCAAGGACAAGGCGATCGACAGCCGCCTGCTGTGGGTCTACTCCATCGCCCCGCAGAACGTCATCATCCGCGCCGACAGCGGCGTCGACGCGATCGCCGGCCTCGCCGGCAAGCGCTTCAACCCCGGCCTCAAGGGCTCGGCGACGGAGAAGACGAGCGAGGCCGTGCTCGAGGCGCTGGGCATCCGGCCCGACTACGTCCGCGGCTCGACCAGCGACATCGTCGACGCGGTCAAGGACAACCGCGCCATCGGCTACGTCAAGTCCGGCGTCGGCAACAAGCTCGACGGCTCGACCCTCGACATCGCGACGATGACGCCGGTGCGCGTGCTGTCGCTGACGCCGGAGCAGCGCAAGACCATCGAGACGGCGCTGCCCGACCTGTCGGTGGTGGAGGTGCCCGCCGGCGCCGCCGACGGGGTGCCCGCCTACACGACCTGGAGCTTCGGGCTGGCCGTCCACGCCCGGCCCGGCCTGTCGGACGAGCTCGCCTACCGGATCGCCAAGGCGGTCTACGAGGACACCACGGCGCAGGCGGCGGCGCTGAGCGACCTCAAGGGCGCCGACCTGGTCGCCCTGACCCTGGCCAACGGCACGGTGCCCCTCCATCCCGGCGTCGCCCGCTACCTCGAGGAGCGCGGCGTCACCATCCCCGCCAAGCTCATGCCGAAGTCGTGACACGGGAGCGGCGGCCGTGCGTGGCACCCTGACCAAGGCCGTGGCGATCCTGCTGGGCGGGTTCATCCTCTACACGGCCGCCTTCGGCACCTTCGAAGGCCTGATCCAGCGCGCCGTCTTCATCGCCTTCGTGGTGGTGCTGGGGGTGCTGATGTTCCCGCTCGGCCACGGCCGGCCATGGCGCGCCGCCGGCGGCGCCGTCGACGCCGTGCTGGCCGGCGCCACCCTCGCCGGCTGCGCCTACGTCATCGTGCAGTACGAGACCATCATGGGCAGCCTGCCGACGGCGACGCCGCTCGACGTGGCGCTGACCGCCGGGCTGGTGCTGGCGATCCTGGAGGTGTCGCGCCGCGCCATCGGCTGGGTGTTCCCGTCGCTGGTCCTGCTCGGCATCGCCTACGCCCTGCTCGGCCAGCACCTGCCCGGCCGCCTCGGCCACCGCGGGTTCGACGTGCAGTTCGTCACCGAGACGCTGCTGCTGGGCGACCTCGGCATCTGGGGTCTGCTGGTGGGGGTGGCGGCGACCACCATCGGCGCCTTCGTCCTGTTCGGGTCGGTCCTGCTGTTCACCGGCGGCGGGCAGACCTTCATGGACTTGGCGGTCCGCGTCAGCGGGCGCAGCCCCGGCGGGGCGGCCAAGGTGGCGACGGTGGCGTCGGGCCTGTTCGGCATGATCAGCGGCAGCGCCGTCGCCAACGTGGCGACGACCGGCAACTTCACCATCCCGCTGATGAAGCGCCTCGGCTACCCGGCGCCGCTGGCCGGCGGCATCGAGGCGGTGGCGTCGACCGGCGGGCAGATCGCCCCGCCGATCATGGGCGCCGCCGCCTTCGTCATGGCCGAGATCATCGGCCGGTCCTATTTCGACATCGCCCTGGCCGCCGCCCTGCCGGCCTTCCTCTACTATCTCGGCGCCTTCGCCACCATCCACCTGATCGCCCGCCGGCGCGGCCTGAAGGTGGTGCCCGACGACGAGATGCCGGCGTGGCGCACCATCCTGACGGCGCGCCGCATCGTCCCCATCGCCGCCGCCTTCGGCGGGCTGTTCTACGGCATCCTCACCGGCCGTTCGGTGCAGACCGCCGCCTTCTTCGGCATCGCCGCGATGCTGCTGCCCTTCCTCGCGCTGAACATCCGCTCGGCCGGCGACGCGCGCCGGACGCTGGGCACCCTGGTGGGCGCGCTCGACGACGCCGGCAAGGCGCTGGTGATGATCGGCGTGCTGCTGGCCGGCGCGCAGATCCTGGTGGCGATGGTCAATCTGACCGGGCTGGGGGTCGCGCTGTCGTCGCTCATCGTCGGCATCGCCGACAACTCCGTCTTCGCCATCGCCCTGGTCACGGCGGCCGTCTGCCTGGTGCTCGGCATGGGCATCCCGACCACCGCCGCCTACGTGCTGGTCGCCGCGGTGCTGGCCCCGGCGCTGACCAAGGTCGGCGTGCCGCCGCTGATCGCCCACATGTTCGTCTTCTACTACGCCACCATCTCCACCATCACGCCGCCGGTCTGCATCGCCGTCTTCGTCGCCGCCGGCATCGCCCAGGCCGACTGGATGGCGGTGGCGCGCGAGGCGGTCAAGCTGGGCGCGGTGACCTACGTGATCCCCTTCATGTTCATCGTCTATCCCGGCATGCTGGCCGAAGGCAGCCTCCTGCACGTCCTGGAGGCCTGCGTCTCCGGGACGGTGTTCACCCTGGCCTTCGCCAACCTGTTCGCCGGCGTGCGCTACGTCGAGCCGCGGCCGCTCAACGTCCTCGTGCTTCTGGCGATCGCGGTCCTGGCGGCGCTGCCGACCTGGTACGGGCTGGGCCTGTCCACCGCCGGGCTGATCCTGCTCTATTCCACCCGCCGCCACCGCATCGCGGCGGCGCCGGAGAACGAACCGGCGGCACGGGAGGCGAGGGCATGAGCGTCGCGGGAATCACGCGGGTGGCGGTGGTCGGCTGCGGCACCGTCGGGGCCAGCTGGGCGGCCCTGTTCCTCGCCCACGGGCTGGACGTCGCCGCCACCGACCCGGCACCGGGCGCGCCGGCCTTCCTGGAGCGGTTCGTCGAGCGGGCCCTGGCGCATCTGGCCGAGCTGGGCTGCGGCGGCCGCGGCCGGCTCTCCTTCCACGCCGACCTCGCCGACGCGGTGCGCGGCGCCGATTTCGTCCAGGAGAACGCGCCGGAGAACGAGACGCTGAAGCGCCGCCTGCTGGCCGAGATCGACGGGCTGGCGGCGCTGGACGTGGTGGTCGCCAGCAGCACCTCGGCGCTGCTGCGCAGCGCCATCGTCGCCGACTGCGCCGCCGCCGGCCGCCACATCGTCGCCCATCCCTTCAATCCGCCGCACCTGCTGCCGCTGGTGGAGATCGTCGGCGAGACCGCCGCGGCGGTGGCGACGGCGTGCGCGTTCTACCGCGGGCTCGGGCGCCACCCCGTGGTGCTCAGGCGCGAGATGCCGGGCCACATCGCCAACCGCCTCAGCGCCGCCCTCTACCGCGAGGCGGTGCATCTGGTCGAACAGGGGGTCGCCAGCGTCGCCGACATCGACGCCGCCGTTTCCCAGGGGCCGGGGCTGCGCTGGGCGCTGATGGGGCCGCACATGACCTACCATCTCGGCGGCGGCGAGGGCGGGATCGCCCACTATCTCGCCCATCTCGGTCCCAGCCAGGTGAAGCGCTGGGCCAGCCTGGGCAGCCCGTCGCTCGACGCCGCCGTGCAGGCCCGCATCGTCGAGGGCGTCGCCGAGGAGGCGGACGGCCGCTCGATCGCCGAGCTGGAAGCCGAGCGCGACCGCGCCCTGATCGGCATGCTGCGCCTCCTCGGGCGCGGCCCGGGCGGCGGCTGAACCCCCGTTCAGGGGCGTCGGCCGCCCAGCACCAGCCGGTCCCGCCCGGCGGCGAGGCCGAAGGCGATCGCGGCGAGGTCGACGGCGACGAAGAAGACCCCCGGCCAGACCCAGGACCCGGTCCAGTCGTGCAGCAGCCCGACGACGAGCGGTCCGGTCGACGCCAGGGTGTAGCCGACGCTCTGCGCCATGCCGGAGAGGTGCGCCGCCACGTGGGCGTCGCCCGACCGCAGCACCAGCAGCGACAGGGCGATGGCGAAGGTCCCGCCCTGCCCCAGGCCGAGCACCACCGCCCACGCCCACAGGCCGCCGAGCGGGGCGAACATCAGGCCGAGCATCCCCGCCAGCGACAGCAGCAGCACGAGGACGATGGCCCTGCCCTGGCTGCGCCGGCGGGTCGCCAGGGTCGGCGCCACCAGCGCCGCCGCCACCTGCACCATCACCGAGACCGACACGACCGCGCCGGCGGTCAGCGGCTCCAGACCGCGGTCGCGCAGGATCACCGCCAGCCAGCCGAGGATCACGTAGGCCAGCGCCGACTGCAGCCCCATGAAGAGCGTGACCTGCCAGGCCAACGGATCGCGCCACAGTCCGGGTACGGACGCCCGCGTTCCGGCCGGCGGCGCCTCGCGGCGCGGCAGCAACGGCAGCCAGATCGCCGCCGCGACGGCCGCCGGAAGGGCCCAGAACGCCAGGGCCGGCGCCCACGGGCTCGCCACGCCGCCGAACAGGCCGGCCAGCGGCACGGTGGCGCCGGCCGCCGCCGCCGCCCCGGCGGACAGCGCCATGGTGTAGACGCCGGTCATCAGCGCCAGGTGCCCGGGGAAGTCCCGCTTGACGATGCCGGGCAGCAGCGCCCCGGCGACACCGATTCCCGCCCCCGCCAGGACCGCGGCGGCGAGCTGCGCCGGATAGTCGGGCAGCAGCCGCAGCGCCAGGCCGGCCGCCAGCACCGCCACCGCCCACACCACCGCCCGCTCGCTGCCGAGACGGTGGGCCAGCCGCGGCGCCAGCAGACCGAACAGGCCGAGGCACAGCACCGGCACCGTCGTCAGGACGCTGGCGGCGCCGGCCGACACGCCGGTGTCGCGCACCAGGTCCGGCAGCACCGGGGCGACGCTGCTGAGCGCCGGCCGCAGGTTCAGCGCCACCAGCACCAGCCCGACGCCGACCAGAACCGGATGGGTGGGGCGCGGCCCCGGCCCCGGCCGGTCCTCGGCATCGATCAGCAGCTCCTCGGCGAGGGGGAGCGGCTCCGCCGTCCCGGGCCGCGGCATGGGAGATTCAGGCATGGCGATGTTCCGCGTGTGCAACGGCGCGCACCCTAGCCCGTCGCCGTCGGCCAGGGAAAGGGCGACGGCGGCATAGGTGGTTTGCCACCCAACGGTCCGTTCGACGGACGGCTTGCCACGGGCGATCCGGTCGCCACCGCCGGGCCGTCGCGGAGGCGCTGCGGCGCACCTGGAGGGGGCGCGGTTCTCCAGGCCCATGACCATCATGCGGCACCGGAACGACGAGAACGCCGCATCGGGGCGGCGCTCGCCGAGAACCACGCCGCCCTGCCTCTGGGCCGCCCTGCCTCTGGGCGGCCTTGCCTCTGGATTGAGCGGGTTCACGGCACGTTCGCGCGCAGAACGCAGGACTGCTCCCGGCGCAGGGCTGTCCGCCTTGCCCTGCGCGGCGAACCGACGCACCTTCGCGCCATGCCCTACTCCAACGACCTCCCCCCCAAGGCGCACGACATCGGGTTCGTCGAGTTCGTCACGCTGATGGCGCTGCTGATGGCGCTGACCGCCCTGTCGATCGACATCATGCTGGTGGCCCTGCCGGACATCGCCGGCACCTACGCCGTCACCTCGGCGAACAACCGGCAGCTCGTGGTCACCTCCTACATGCTGGGATTCGCCGCGGGACAGCCGGTGCACGGTCCGCTGTCCGACCGCTTCGGCCGCAAACCCGTGCTGGCCGTCGGCCTTGTCGTGTTCGCCATCGGCTCGGTGGGCGCCGCCTTCGCCCCGGAGTTCGGCTGGCTGCTCGCCGCCCGGGCCCTGCAGGGTCTGGGGGCGGCGGCGCCGCGGGTGGTCGCCATCGCCGTCATCCGCGACCGCTTCGCCGGGCGCGACATGGCGCGGGTCATGTCCTTCGTGATGATGATCTTCATCATCGTGCCGGTGCTGGCGCCGGCGCTGGGCGAGGCCATCCTGCACATCGGCCCGTGGCCGTGGATCTTCGGCGTGCTGTTCCTGGCCGCCGCCCTGGCGCTGGGCTGGTCGGCGCTGCGCCTGCCGGAGACGCGGCCGCCCCACGACCGCATGCCGCTGTCGGGCCCGGCCCTGACCGCCGCCTTCCGGCGGGTGGTCACGACCCGCCGCAGCCTCGGCTACACGGTGGCCGCGGGCTTCCTGTTCGGCAGCCTGCTGGCCTATGTCGGCAGCGCGCAGCAGGTGTTCGTCGACGTCTACGGCCTGGGCGACCTGTTCCCCATCGTCTTCGGCGCCATCGCCGCGGCGATGGCGGCGGCGTCGCTCACCAACGCCAAGCTGGTGGGCCGGCTGGGCATGCGCCGCGTGTCGCACGCGGCGCTGATCGGCTACGTCGCCATCTGCGCCGTGCTGGCGCTCGCCGGCTTCCCGGAGGACCTGCCGCTGATTCCCTTCTGCGGCTTCCTGGCGGCGACCTTCTTCGCCTTCGGCCTGATCGCGCCGAACTTCAACGCCCTGGCGATGGAGCCGCTGGGCCACGTCGCCGGCATGGCATCCTCCTTCATCGGCTTCTACACCACGGGGTCCGCCGCCCTTCTCGGCTGGGCCATCGGCCACGCCTTCGACGGCACCGTCCGGCCGCTGACCATGGGGATCGCCCTGTGCGGCCTCCTCACCCTGGTGGCCGTCCTGGTCACCGAGCGCGGCCGCCTGCTGCAGGCCCGCGACGCCCGGTGAGCCGCCCGGTGCCCCGCCGACGGCGATCGGCGGATGTCCGCCGGGAGCTTTTCGCCGGTCGGCGGGTTGACGGCATGAGGTCCGTCACCGGAGGGGAAGCCATGGCCGACAAGCCCAAGCACGACGAGCGCAAGGACGACCTCCCGAAGCGGGAGGCGGAGAAGGAGAACGAGAAGGCGGCCGAGGGCGAGCGCTACGAGAAGACGCCCAACCCCGGCCACCCGGTGTAGCCGCCTACTCCGCCGCCAGCATGGGGTAGTCGGTGTAGCCCTTGGCGCCGCCGCCGTAGAAGGTGGCCTGGTCCGGCTCGGCGAGCGGTGCGTCGCGGCGCAGCCGCTCGACCAGGTCGGGGTTGGCGATGAACGGCCGGCCGAAGGCGACGAGGTCGGCGTGCCCGCTCTCCACCGCCTGGATGGCGAGCGCCCGGTCGTAGCTGTTGTTGGCCATGTAGCAGCCGCGGTAGAGGCGGCGCAGGGTCGCGAGGTCGCCGCCGAAACCGGGATGCGGCGCGCGGGTTTCGCCCTCGATCATGTGCAGGTAGGCGAGGCCGTAGCCGTTCAGCCGCTCGATCACCGGGCCGAAGGTGCCGACGGGATCGCTCTCGTGGGCGTCGTTGCTGGGGCTGAGCGGCGACAGGCGGATGCCGACGCGGCCGGCCCCGGCCTCGGCCACCACCGCGTCCAGCACCTCGAACAGGAAGCGCGACCGGTTGGCGACGCTGCCGCCGTAGGCGTCGCTGCGCGTGTTGGTGCCGTCGCGCAGGAACTGGTCGATCAGATAGCCGTTGGCGGCGTGCACCTCGACCCCGTCGAAGCCGGCGGCCAGCGCGTTGCGGGTGGCCGTGCGGTAGTCCTCGACGATGCCGGGGATCTCCTCGACCGCCAGCGGGCGCGGTGCCGGAATGTCGGCGAACCCGCTCTCGGTGAAGGCCTTCACGTTGGGCTTCACGGCGGAGGGCGCCACCGGCAGGGCGCCGCCCGGCTGCAGCGAGGGGTGGGAGATCCGCCCGACGTGCCAGAGCTGCAGCACCATCCGCCCGCCCTTGGCGTGCACGGCGTCGGTGACGAGCCGCCAGCCCTTCACCTGGGCCTCGCTGTGGATTCCCGGCGTGAAGGCATAGCCCTTGCCCTGCGGCGAGATCTGCGTCGCCTCGGCAATGATCAGCCCGGCGCTGGCCCGCTGGGCGTAGTATTCGGCGTGCATCGCCGTCGGTGCGCCCTGCGGATTGTTGGCCCGGCTGCGGGTCAACGGGGCCATGACGATCCGATTCGGCAGCGTCATGCTTCCGACGGTCACGGAGTCGAACAAGCTTCGTTCTTCGGCCATTCCGACCTCTGCTGTTTCGGGGCACGGGTTGAACCGGTCCAAAGTATAGGGTGCGTCCTCGCCGCGGCCACCGTACCATTCGCGCATGACGCTCCCCCGCACCGCCCGTCTTGACGACGGCGCGGCGGCACCGCCGTGTGGGGTGGGAACCATCAGCAACGAGACGAACGTCGAGAGGGTTGGAATATGGTGAAGTCGCGCGCCGCCGTGGCCTGGGAGGCCAAGCGCCCGCTGGAAATCGAGGAGGTCGAGGTCGCCGCGCCCAAGCAGGGCGAGGTGATGGTGAAGCTGGTGGCGACCGGCGTCTGCCACACCGACGCCTACACCCTGTCGGGCGCCGATTCGGAAGGCGTGTTTCCCTGCATCCTCGGTCATGAGGGCGCCGGCGTCGTCGTCGAGGTGGGGCCCGGCGTCACCTCGGTCGCCGTCGGCGACCACGTCATCCCGCTGTACACGCCGGAGTGCGGCAAGTGTAAGTTCTGCCTGTCCGGCAAGACCAACCTGTGCCAGGCGATCCGCGCCACCCAGGGCAAGGGCCTGATGCCCGACGGCACCACCCGCTTCACCGCCAAGGGGCAGCCGATCTTCCACTACATGGGCACGTCGACCTTCTCCGAGTACACCGTGCTGCCGGAGATCGCGGTGGCGAAGATCAACAAGGAAGCGCCGCTGGAGAAGGTCTGCCTGCTGGGCTGCGGCGTCACCACCGGCATGGGCGCAGTGATGAACACGGCCAAGGTGGAGCCCGGCTCGACGGTGGCCATCTTCGGCCTGGGCGGCATCGGCCTGTCGGCGATCATCGGCGCCGTCATGGCGAAGGCCTCGCGCATCATCGGCGTCGACATCAACCCGGCGAAGTTCGACATCGCCCGCAAGCTGGGCGCCACCGACTGCATCGACCCGCGCGACTACGACCGGCCAATCCAGGAGGTGCTGGTGGAGCTGACCGACGGCGGCGTCGACTATTCCTTCGAGTGCATCGGCAACGTCAAGGTGATGCGGGCGGCGCTCGAGTGCTGCCACAAGGGCTGGGGCGAATCGGTGATCATCGGCGTCGCCGGGGCCGGCGAGGAGATCTCCACCCGTCCCTTCCAGCTCGTCACCGGCCGGGTCTGGCGCGGCTCCGCCTTCGGCGGCGTGCGCGGTCGCTCGGAGCTGCCGGAGTACGTGGAGCGTTACCTCAAGGGCGAGTTCGAGCTCGACACCTTCATCACCCACACCATGGGGCTGGACCGCATCAACGAGGCCTTCGACCTGATGCACGAGGGCAAGAGCATCCGCTCCGTCATCCTGTACAACCAGTAACGCCGGGAGGGAGTGTTGACCGGAGAGACGAGCGTCGTCGCGGCCAACAGGAGCTTCGGCGGCTGGCACAAGCGCATCCGGCACCGCTCGACGGTGCTGGGTTGCGACATGGTGTTCGCCGCCTACCTGCCGCCGCAGGCGGAGTCCGGCCCCGTGCCGGTGCTCTACTGGCTGTCCGGCCTGACCTGCACGGACGAGAACTTCATGCAGAAGGCCGGCGCCCAGAAGCTGGCGTCGGAACTGGGCATCGCCATCGTCGCCCCCGACACCAGCCCGCGCGGCCCCGACGTGCCCGGCGACCCCGACGGCGCCTGGGACTTCGGCCACGGCGCCGGCTTCTACGTGAACGCCACCCAGGAGCCGTGGGCCAAGCACTACCGCATGCACGACTACGTCGTGCGGGAACTGCCGGGACTGGTCGAGCGCACCCTGCCGGTGAGCGACCGGCGGGGCATCGCCGGCCATTCCATGGGCGGGCACGGCGCGCTGGTGTGTGCGCTGCGCAATCCCGGGCGGTACGTGTCGGTGTCGGCCTTCGCGCCGATCGTCAACCCGTCCCGGGTGCCGTGGGGCGAGAAGGCGCTGGGGCGCTACCTCGGGCCGGACCGCGCGGCCTGGGCGAAGTGGGACGCCTGCGAGCTGATCCGGGACGCCAAGGAGCGGCTGCCGCTGCTGGTGGACCAGGGCGAGGGCGATTCGTTCCTCGGGGTGCAGCTGCAGCCGGACGCCCTGCGCCAGGCGGCCGAAGCCGCGGGGCACCCGCTGACCCTGCGGATGCAACCGGGCTACGACCACAGCTACTTCTTCATCGCGACCTTCATCGACGACCACCTGCGCCATCATGCCGGGGCGCTCAAGGAGTAGCCGCCACGCACCGCGGTGTTTGGGACGACCGTAATTTAGAACGCGAAGATCGCAAGATGAGAAGGGGCGGTTCCGTACCGGAGCGTACCGCCCTCTTCTTACCTGCGTTGCCCCGATCCTGAATCCTGGCACTTTTCCGCCCGTCGTCTGCGTGCGCCGAGGGAAACCGCCGGAAGCGGACGATTGCCGGGCGCCGCCCGAATGTGCATCGCTTCACCGACATCTACACATCGGCGGCGGACCGGAGCTTCATGCGCACCAACATCGATATCGACGACGCGCTGATGGCGGAAGCCATGGCGCGGACGGGGCTGCCGACCAAGAAGGCGGTGGTCGACGAGGCCCTGCGTCGCCTGATCCGCAGCAAGGCGGAGGAGCAGACGCTGGCTCTCTACGGGACCGTCGACTGGGAGGGCGACTTGGATTCGAGCCGGCTCGGTCGTCGAGATGCCGCGTGATCGTGGTCGACACGACCGTATGGATCGACTTCTTCCGAGGCCGCGACACAGAGCAGACGGCGAGGTCGAAGCGATGCTGTCGCCGTCGAGCGCGGCGAAGGCAGCGGCAAACTACCGCGCGTTGCATGCCAAGGGCGTCACGGTGCGCAAGACGGTCGACGTCATCATCGGTACGTTCTGTATCGAAGGTCGCCACGCTCTGCTTCATTGCGACCGCGATTTCGAGCCGATGCGGCAACACCTCGGACTGCGGGTGCTTTGACCGCCATCCGCTCCTCGGCGCGGCCGGCCCGGCGCGCCACGAACCGGCATCGGCCGATGAGACGCCACAGCGGGTTCCTGTCGAGCCGAACGTGGATGGGGAAGAAGGCCGACCGCACCATCACCGTCCGGGCGGCCGGACATTGCCGCCTCAGACTTCCGGCCGTGAGGCTGGGGCGGCGTCCGTAGCCGACCGCAGCCGCTACGGCCCCTTGCGCCGCCGCCCGGTCGGCTTGCCGGACTTGCGCTTCGGATTGTCCCCTCCCTCGGGCACGCCGCGCCCCAGCCGGTTGGTGGAGATGCCGATGCTGCCCTGCCCCTCGATGCCGAGGTCGAGGTTCTCCAGGCGGCGGATCTCGTCGCGCAGCCGCGCCGCCTCCTCGAACTCCAGGTCGGCGGCGGCGGTGCGCATGCGCTTCTCCAGGTCGGCGAGGACGGTCTTGAGGTTGTGCCCGACGAGGTTGCCGGCCCCGGTGTCGACGGTGACGTGGTCGCCGCGCTCGAACACGCTCTCCAGGATGTCGCCGATCTTCTTGCGCACCGATTCCGGCGTGATGCCGTGCTCGGCGTTGTACGCCTCCTGCTTCTCGCGGCGCCGCGCCGTCTCGTCGATGGCGTACTGCATGCTCGCCGTGACCGTGTCGGCGTAGAGGATGGCGCGGCCCTCGACGTTGCGGGCGGCGCGGCCGATGGTCTGGATCAGCGACGTCTTGGAGCGCAGATAGCCTTCCTTGTCGGCGTCGAGGATGGCGACCAGCGCGCATTCCGGGATGTCCAGGCCCTCGCGCAGCAGGTTGATGCCGATCAGCACGTCGAAGGCGCCGAGCCGCAGGTCGCGGATGATCTCGATGCGCTCCAAGGTCTCCACGTCGGAGTGGATGTAGCGCACGCGCAGGCCCGCCTCGTGCATGTACTCCGTCAGCGCCTCGGCCATCTTCTTGGTCAGGGTGGTGACCAGCACCCGGTGGCCGCGGGCGGTCACGTCCTTGCACTCGGCGATCAGGTCGTCGACCTGGGTCTCGGTGGGGCGGACGATCACCTCGGGATCGATCAGGCCGGTCGGGCGCACCACCTGCTCGACGAAGACGCCGCCGGTGCGCTCCATCTCCCAGTTGCCGGGGGTGGCGGAGACGAACACGGTCTGCGGCCGCATCGCCTCCCACTCCTCGAACTTGAGCGGACGGTTGTCGGCGCAGGACGGCAGGCGGAAGCCGTAGTCCGAAAGGGTCGACTTGCGCATGAAGTCGCCGCGGTACATGCCGCCGATCTGCGGCACCATGACGTGGCTCTCGTCGACGATCAGCAGGCTGTCGGGCGGCAGGTACTCGAACAGGGTCGGCGGCGGCTCGCCCGGCGCCCGGCCGGTGAGATAGCGGCTGTAGTTCTCGATGCCGGCGCACGAGCCGGTCGCCGCCATCATCTCGATGTCGAAGGTGGTGCGCTGCTCCAGCCGCTGCGCCTCCAGGAGCTTGCCCTCGCGGGCGAACTCGTCGAGGCGCACCTTCAGCTCGCGCTTGATCTGCTCGATCGCCTGGTTCAGCGTCGGCTTGGGCGTGACGTAGTGGCTGTTGGGGTAGACGCGCACCGCGTCCAGCCCGGCCAGCTTCTCGCCGGTCAGCGGATCGATCTCGTGGATCGCCTCGATCTCGTCGCCGAACAGGGAGAGGCGCCAGGCACGGTCCTCCATGTGGGCGGGGAACAGCTCGATGGTGTCGCCGCGCACGCGGAAGATGCCGCGGCCGAAGGCGGCGTCGTTGCGCTTGTACTGCAGCTCGGTCAGCGCCCGCAGCAGGTCGGGCTGGCGGATCACCTGCCCCTTGCGCAGATCGACCGTCATCTCCGAATAGGTCTCCACCGAGCCGATGCCGTAGATGCACGACACCGAGGCGACGATGATCACGTCGTCGCGCTCCAGCAGCGCCCGCGTCGCCGAGTGGCGCATGCGGTCGATCTGCTCGTTGATCGACGATTCCTTCTCGATGTAGGTGTCGGTGCGCGGGACGTAGGCTTCCGGCTGATAATAGTCGTAGTAGGAGACGAAGTACTCCACGGCGTTGTTGGGGAAGAACGACTTCATCTCGCCGTAGAGCTGCGCCGCCAGGGTCTTGTTGGGGGCGAGCACCAGGGTGGGCTTCTGGACCCGCTGGATGACGTGGGCCATGGTGAAGGTCTTGCCGGAGCCGGTGACACCCAGCAGCACCTGGTCCTTCTCGCCGCCGGTCACGCCCTCCACCAGGTCCTCGATGGCGCGGGGCTGGTCGCCGGCCGGGGCGAAGTCCGACACGATCTCGAACGCCTTCCCCGCCTCGAGCTTGGCCAGCGGACGCTGCGGGATGGCGGACAGGACGGGATGGGCCATGGGTGGGGCTCTTCCGGCAGGGACGGGGAGGCGGTACGGAACGGGAACCGATTATATGGTCCGTCGGCCCCGACCTGTCGAGCGCCGGCTTGCCCGCCGGCATCCGTCTTCCGCGACCGGGTTCGCCTCGGCGACGCCATCGGGGAACGGTCCGGCCGCGAATCCGCGGCCGCCGTCCGGAACCAGGGCCGTTTCTCCCCATTATAGGAACACCGTGTCCCATGCGTGTTTCGGCGCGGCCGCCCGGCTGGCCGTGCCGCCGGAGCGTCCCGCGCGGTGCATCGGGGCATGATCCCGCCGGGCAAGGAGAGAACGCCGTGACCGCTACCGTCGACCACAGACCGGCACGGGCGATCCAGCCCGTCCACGCGGTGCTGCTCGCCGCCACCCTTCCGCTGTTCCTGGGGGCTCTGCTCAGCGACGTCGCCTATGCCAACAGCTATGAGATCCAATGGAGCAACTTCGCCGCCTGGCTGATCACGGGCGGCATGGTCTTCACCGGGTTGTCGCTCCTCTGGGCCGTCGTGGACCTCGTCCGCGCGGTCCGGCGCCGGGGCCGGCCGCTCCTCTACGGTCTCCTGCTCCTCGTCACCTTCGTGCTCGGCCTCGTCAACGCGTTCGTCCATGCGCGGGACGCTTGGGCGACCATGCCGGACGGGCTCATCCTGTCGGCGGTGGTCGCCGTGCTGGCCATCCTCGCGACCTGGGTCGGCTTCTCCAGCCTCCACAAGGGAGGGATGACATGAACCGCACCCGCCTGCCGGCCGCCGCGCTGGTGGCTCTGCTCGCCGCCTGCGACGGCGGCGACCCGGCGGCGCCGGAGTATGGCGCCAATCCGACGCTGCCCGAGCAGCAGCGCGGGCTTCTTCCCAGCATGAAGATCGCCGACCCCGCCCCTTGGGGCGACCGGCGGCCGACCGTGCCGGACGGCTACACCGTCACGGCCATCGCCACCGATCTCGGCATTCCGCGTCAGACCCTCGTCCTCCCCAACGGCGACATCCTGGTCGCCGAGGGACGGGGCGGCGGGGCGCCGGCGTTGCGGCCGAAGGACATCATCGCCGGCTTCATCAAGGCCAAGGGAACGACCTCGGTCAAGAGCGGCAACCGCCTGACCCTCCTGCGGGACGGCGACGGCGATGGCGTCTACGAGGAGCGCACCGTCTTCGCCGAGAATCTGAACGCACCCTATGGGCTGGCGCTGGTCGACGGCCAGCTCTACGTCGCGAACCAGGACGCCCTGGTGCGCTTCTCCTACCGCGACGGGCAGACCCGCGCCGACGGACCGCCGGTCACCGTCACCGAGCTGCCGTCCGCGATCAACCATCACTGGACGAAGGCGCTGGCCGCCAGCGCGGACGGGCGTTTCCTCTACGTCGGCATCGGCTCCAACAGCAACATCACCGAGCGTGGGATGCCCGCCGAGACCGACCGCGCGATGGTGTGGCAGGTGGATGCCGAGACGGGAGCGCACAGGCCCTACGCCACCGGCCTGCGCAACCCCACCGCGCTCGCCATCCAGCCGGGAACGGGCACCCTGTGGGCGGTGGTGAACGAGCGCGACGAGCTTGGCCCGAACCTCGTCCCCGATTATCTCACGTCGGTCCGCGACGGCGGCTTCTACGGCTGGCCCTACAGCTACTGGGGCCAGAACGTCGATCCGCGCGTCCGGCCGCAGGATCCGGAGAAGGTCGCCGCGGCGATCCGGCCGGATTACAGCCTGGGATCGCATGTCGCCGCGCTCGGCGTCGCCTTCTCCAATCCCGCGATGGGCGACCGCTTCGCCGACGGCGTGTTCGTCGGGGAACACGGCAGTTGGAACCGCAGCGCGCCCAGCGGGTACAAGGTGATCTTCGTGCCTTTCCGTGACGGCGCCCCCGCCGGTCCGCCGGTCGACGTCGTCACCGGGTTCTTCGGCGAGGACGGCAAGACCTACGGCCGGCCGGTCGGCGTCACGGTGGACCCGCAGGGCGCCCTGATCGTCGCCGACGACCTCTCGAACACGGTCTGGCGGGTCGTCCCCTCGGATCGCTCGCCGACGGCCGAAGCGCCTGCGGACCCGGGCTCCCAGCCCCAGGACGACGACCGCTCGGCCAGCTCGCCGCCCTACTGACGCGGGCGCCGGTGTGGGCGGGACGCGGCCGTCCCGCCATCCGCGCCTCAGTTCCGGCCGTACGCTTCCAGCGCCTGGGGCATCAGGCGCTCCAGGGCGGCGATGCGGTCCTCGGGGCCGGGGTGGGTCGACAGGAAGACCGGCGGACGGGGACCGGAATCCTGCTGCATGTTCCGCCAGAACGTGAGCGCCTCGCGGGGGTCGTAGCCGGCGCGCGCCATGATGGTGAGGCCCACGGCGTCGGCCTCCAGCTCCTGGTTGCGGGAATAGGGCAGGATCAGGCCGTACTGCGCCCCGGTGCCGAGAATGGCGGCGAGCTGCTGGCCGCCCGCGACGCCACCCATGCCCAGCGCCGTGCCGAGAAGGCTGACGCCGGTTTCCGTGGCGAGCTGCGCGCTCGCCCGCTCGGCGGCGTGGGCCTCCAGGTTGTGGGCGATCTCGTGGCCGATGACGGCGGCGAGCTGGGCGTCGGTCCGGGCGTAGCGGAACAGGCCCGCGTAGACGCCGATCTTCTGTCCCGGCAGGGCGAAGGCGTTGGCCTGGTCGTCGTCGAAGACGGCCACCTCCCATTCGCCGGGGTTGAGTCCCGCCGCCTGGAGCAGCCTGCCCGACACGGCCTCCGCCCGGCGTTGATAGGACGGGTCGTCGGACGCCGGGGTGGTCGCCCGCAGGCGCTGCCATTCCTCCTGCCCGGCGCCCGCCAGCTGATCCTGGGTCACCAGGTTGACGCCGATGCCGGTCGCGCCGTCGGCGCAGGCCGTCAGCGCCAGGCAGCCGGCCAGCGCACCCGCGACACGCAACGTGCGGTTCACCTCGGTCGGCATTGGTCTGTCCTCCTTGAGCGTCCTGCGCCTCAACGGCTCGTCGCCGCGACGGTTCCTATTATGGTGCCTTCCATTGAACCGGGCCAGCGGCGGGTCTAGGGTCGGGTCCCGTGCAGGAGCCGCCGCCATGACCACGACCGATCGCGTTTCCCCCGTCCCCATCACGGTCGCCGCCGGCGACGGCGTCGGGCCGGAGGTGCTGGACGCCGTTCTGTCGGTGCTGGAGCGCGCCGGGGCGCGGCTCGCCGTCGAGGAGGTCGCCGCCGGCGAGGCCGCCTACCGCCGCGGCTTCGACAGCGGCCTGGAGCCGGCGGGCTGGGCCTCGATCCAGCGCACCGGCGTGCTGCTGAAGGGGCCGGTCACCACGCCGCACGGCGCCGGGCAACGCTCCCTCAACGTGGTGGCGCGCACGCGCCTCGGCCTGTTCGCCAACGTCCGTCCCTGCGTCTCCTACCATCCGTACGTGCGTACGCGTCACCCCCGCATGGACGTCGTCATCGTCCGCGAGAACGAGGAGGACCTGTACGCCGGCATCGAGCACCGGCAGACCGACGACGTGATCCAGTCGGTCAAGCTGATCTCGCGTCCGGGATCGGAGCGCATCGTCCGCTACGCCTTCGAGTACGCCCGCACCAACCACCGCCAGAAGGTGACGGCGTTCGTCAAGGACAACATCATGAAGCTGACGGACGGCCTGTTCCTGCGCATCTTCCAGGAGGTCGCGGCGGAGTACCCGGAGGTCCGGGCGGACCACCTCATCGTCGACGTCGGCGCCGCCCGCCTGGCCGACCAGCCCGAGCGCTTCGACGTCATCGTCACCCTCAACCTCTACGGCGACATCGTCTCCGACATCGCCGCCCAGGTCACCGGCTCGGTCGGGCTGGCGGGCTCCGCCAACGTCGGCGAGCGCTGCGCCCTGTTCGAGGCGCTGCACGGCTCCGCTCCGGCGATCGCCGGCCAGGGGGTGGCCAACCCCTCCGGGCTGCTGATGGCGGCGGTGATGATGCTGGTGCACGTCGGCCAGGGCGAGACCGCCGCGCTCGTCCACAACGCCTGGCTCAAGACCATCGAGGACGGCGTGCACACCGCCGACCTGTTCTCCCGCGGCCTCAGCCGCTACCGCGTCGGCACCCGGGCCTTCGCCGAGGCGGTCGTCGAGCGGCTGGGCGCGATGCCGACGACCCTGCCGACGGTCGGCTACGCCAGCGGCCGGGTCGGCCCCGGCGGCGCGGTGCGGCCGTCGCCGCGGCGGCCGGCGGCGAAGACGCTGGTCGGGGTCGACGTCTTCGTCCATTGGAGCGGCGAGCGGCCGGAGGAGCTGGCCGCCCGGGTCGAGCCGCTCGGCGGGACGACGCTGCGGCTCACCGGCATCTCCAACCGCAGCCAGTCCGTCTGGCCCGAACCCAACGCGGCGGTGCTGTGCACCGACCATTGGCGCTGCCGCTTCCTGGCGCGCTCCGGCTCCCTGGCGCACGGCGACATCGTCGGCCTGCTGGGCCGCTTCGCGCAGGCCGGCGTGGACTTCATCCAGACCGAGAACCTCTGCGACTTCGACGGGAAGCCCGGCTTCTCCGGCGCCTGAGGCGCTTCCGGTCGCCGCGCTGGCCCCGGGACACCCGTCGTGCCCCCGACGATTCCCGCCCCCTGCGAACACGCAAAAAAGGGTGTCAGAAAGGTCGCACCTCCCTTGCCGAGCGACTTATGCACAGAAAGTTCGCCGCTTCCCTCTATCGCAAGGGGCGTCCATCTGGTAGTTTCGTCCCCGCCTGGCAACAAAATGTTGCGGTTTATGGAAAACACGGCGGCCCGCCGAACGGCGTATTCGCCAGCCGGGTCAGGGGAACCGGAGCAGTGGAGACAGGGCATGAGTTGGACGGACGAACGGGTTCAACAGCTTAGGGACCTGTGGGCGCAGGGTTTGAGCGCAAGCGAGATCGCCGACCTGCTCGGCGACATCACCCGCAACGCCGTGATCGGCAAGGCCCACCGGCTGGGCCTGTCGGGGCGGCCGTCGCCGATCAAGAAGAAGCCCTCCCGGGGTGCGACGATCCTCAGCCTGACCGAGCGCATGTGCAAGTGGCCGGTCGGCGATCCCAAGCACCAGGATTTCCACTTCTGCGGCAAGACGGCGGTGACCGGCCTGCCCTATTGCTCGGAGCACGCGGCCATTGCCTACCAGCCGAGCAACACCAAGAAGCGCGACGAGGACCGCAGCGTCGGCGTCGCCTGACCCGGAGCGCCGGCGCGGGCGCTTGCGCCGGCAGAGCGCATCCGGGCCCCGGGCATGGTTCGTTTCGTTCAGCTGTTGACGCGTGCCTCGCCCCCCGATCCGGGGGGCTTTCCCTCGGCCGCCGCCGCGCGGCTTGCCCACCGCCGCGGGCCCATGCTCTATAGGGGGCAGGGACAACGTCACGTGCGGTGGTGCCGGCCTTGGCCAAGAATCCGTCCGACGCGGGGGACCGCAGGCTCGATCTGGCGGCGCGGGCCGCCTGGCTCTACTACATCCGCCGCCGCACCCAGGACGAGATCGCCGCCACGCTGAACGTGTCGCGCCAGAACGCCCAGCGGCTGGTGGCGCTGGCCCAGGCCGAGGGGCTGATCAAGTTCCGCATCGACCACCCGATCCTCGCCTGCGTCGAGCTGGCCGACCGCCTGAGCGGGACGTACGGGCTGCGCTACTGCGAGGTCGTCCCGACCGATCCCGAAGCCCCTGACGGCGTCGCCGGGATCGCCATCGCCGCCGCCACCCAGATCGAGGCCCATCTCTCCCCCAAGGAACCGGTGACCCTGGCGCTCGGCACCGGCCGCACCATGCTGGCCGCGGTCACCCAGGTGCCGACCCTGGATCGCCCGCGGCACCGCATCGTCTCCCTGGTCGGCAACCTGACCCGTGGCGGCCGGGCCAGCCCCTACGACGTGGTGATGCGGCTGGCCGACCGCTGTGGGGCCGAATGCTATCCGCTGCCGCTGCCGGTGGTGGCCGACAGCGTGGAGGAGCGGCGGATGCTCCAGGCCCAGCGCTCCTTCCCGAAGCTCGGCGCCCTGGTCGCCGAGGCGGCGGCGGCGTTCGTCGGCATCGGCGGCATCGGCCCTGGCATGCCGCTGCACGCCGACGGCTTCATCACCGACGACGAACTGGCGGAGCTGATGGCCGCCGGCGCCGTCGGCGAGATCGTCGGCTGGGCCTTCGACGCCGAGGGCCGCGTCCTCGACGGCGGCACCAACGCCCGGCTGACCGGTCACCCCCTGCCCGACCCGGGCCTGCGGCCGGTCATCGCCAGCGGCGCCGGGCAGAGCAAGCTGGTGGCGCTGCGGGGCGCGTTGCGCGGCCGCCTCGTCAACGGGCTCATCACCGACGAGGCCACGGCCGCCGCCCTCCTGGGCGGGCCGTGAACCGCGGCGGGGTCCGCCGGCCCGCTATTTCCGGGCGCGGCCGACGCTCTGGGCCAGAGGAAGATCGCCGCCGCCGTCGCGCATCAGCTGGTTGAGCACGTAGTCCGCTTCGCTGGCGCCGGCATACTGCTCGAGGCCGAGGTTGATGGCACCCGACACCGTCGTCGGCAGGCCGGGAAGGCCCGCGTCGAGCAGGCCGCCCATGTTGAGCGCCGACAGCAGCGTCTCCGCCCGGCCGCCCCATGTCTTCCCGAAATCCGCCGGCTTCTTGATGTAGTCGACGATCATCTCGTAGACCATGCTCTGGTCGACATAGACGTGCCGCTGGACCTGGATCTCCTTCTGCACCTTCTTCGCCGCTTCCAGCAGGTCCTTCTCGCCGTACGTGCCCTTCGCCTCCCCCCCTGGTACGAAATCCCCAGACAGTCGAGACCGCTGGAGAGGATTTCCTGCGGCAGCTTCTGCTTCATCTGCGGCTTCAGGTTCGCCCTGGCGCGGTCGGCGCGCGAATACGCCAATTTGACCTTGTGTTGCCTGAGATACTCGACAACCCCGTCGGAGCTCACGGTCATGGGCAGTCCGGAATCGGCGAACGGATCGCTCCACCCGGTCACGACCGAGAGCGATTCGCCGAGAGACTTCCCCCGCTTGACGGTGTTCAGGATCGTCTTGAGCGCGGGCTGTGCCGTACCACGGCCGCCGGTGGCGACGGCAGGCGGGCGGGGCGCGCACGCCGGCGCCGGCGGGCCCGGCGAGCGGATCGGCACGGCCGCCGGCAGAAAGCGTAGCGGCGCAACCGCGCCCCGGGCAAGCCGGACGGCGGCCACGCGTCGGGGACGGGCGCGGCGACGGGCAGCCGGCGAACGCGGTCGCCAGAACCATTGACGTCACGAACAAAATAGCGCATCATTTGCTCGATATGTGAGCAAATGCCCAGACGGTTCATCCGCAAGAGGCCCATCAAGGGAGGAACTGACGTGACCAGGACGCTTCTCGCCGGCGTCGCCGCCGGAACCCTGCTCGCCGCGGCGACCGCGGCCTCGGCGCAAACGCGCCTCACCATCGCCACCGTGAACAACGGCGACATGATCGTCATGCAACGCCTGTCCTCGCACTTCGAGGAGCAGCACCCCGACATCGACCTGGACTGGGTGGTGCTGGAGGAGAACGTGCTGCGCCAGCGCGTGACGACCGACATCGCCACCAAGGGCGCCCAGTTCGACGTGATGACCATCGGCACCTACGAGGTGCCGATCTGGGCCAAGCAGAACTGGCTGAAGCCGCTGAACGACCTGCCGGCGGGCTACGACGTCGAGGACGTGCTGCCGCCGATCCGCGAGGCGCTCTCCTACCAGGACACGCTCTACGCCCTGCCCTTTTACGGCGAGAGCTCCATGACCTTCTACCGCAAGGACCTGTTCGAGCAGGCCGGGCTCACCATGCCCAAGCAGCCGAGCTACGACCAGATCGCCCAGTTCGCGGAGAAGCTGCACGACCCGGCCAACCAGATCTACGGCATCTGCCTGCGCGGCAAGCCCGGCTGGGGCGAGAAC
Source organism: Azospirillum sp. ST 5-10 (assembly GCF_051225715.1). Taxonomy (NCBI): domain Bacteria; kingdom Pseudomonadati; phylum Pseudomonadota; class Alphaproteobacteria; order Rhodospirillales; family Azospirillaceae; genus Azospirillum; species Azospirillum sp. ST 5-10. Next base: position 29,794 of record NZ_JBPJSP010000029.1, on the reverse strand, counting down.
ATGGCGCTGCTCGGCACCATGGTGAACACCTACGGCGGCCAGTGGTTCGACATGGACTGGAAGCCGACCATCGCCACGCCGGAGTGGAAGCAGGCGGTCGGCACCTACCTCGACCTGCTGAAGACCTACGGGCCGCCGGGCGCCACCAGCAACGGCTTCAACGAGAACCTGGCGCTGTTCGCCAACGGCCAGTGCGCCATGTGGATCGACGCCACGGTGGCCGCCGGCATGCTCTACAACCCGGCGACGTCGCGGGTGGCCGACAAGGTCGCCTTCGCCCAGGCCCCGGTCGGCACCTGGAACAAGGGCAATGCCTGGCTGTGGTCGTGGACGCTCGCCATCCCGGCGTCCTCCCAGAAGGAGGCGGCGGCCCGCCAGTTCATCACCTGGGCCACGTCGCAGGACTACGTCCAGCTCGTCGCCAAGAAGGAGGGCTGGGTGTCGGCGCCGCCGGGCACCCGCGCCTCGACCTACGCCCGCAAGGAGTACCAGGAGGTCGCCCCCTTCGCCGCCTTCGTGCTGGACGCGATCCAGTCGGCGGACCCGGTGAAGACCACCCGCAACCCCAAGCCCTACGTCGGCATCCAGTACGCCACCATCCCGGAGTTCCAGGCCATCGGCACCCAGGTCGGGCAGATCGTCGCCTCGGCGCTGGCCGGCCAGACCTCGGTCGACCAAGCCCTGGAGCGCGCCCAGTCGACGACCGAGCGCACCATGCGGCAGGCCGGCTACCGCTGACCGCGCGCCCCTGATGGAGGCTGCCGACCATGTCCACGTCCGCGACGTTCGACGTCGCCCCGGCCGCCGGCGCATCCGCCGGCCGGCCGGCCCGGCGACCGTTCAAGACCCTGCCGTTCCTCGCCCCCTCGGTCGTCCTCCTGCTGTTGTGGATGATCGTCCCGCTGGCGATGACCGTGTACTTCTCGTTCATCCGCTACAACCTGCTGAACCCGGCGCTCGGCGGTTTCGCCGGCTGGGACAACTACGAGTTCCTGCTGACCGACCCGGCGCTGTGGACGGCGCTCGCCAACACGCTGCTCCTGGTGGGCTGGGTGCTGGCGATCACCGTCGGCCTGGGCACCCTGCTAGCGGTGCTGTTCGACCAGGACTTCTTCGGCCGCGGCGTCGCCCGGCTGCTGGTCATCGCCCCCTTCTTCGTCATGCCGACGGTCAGCGCGCTGATCTGGAAGAACCTGATGATGCACCCGATCAACGGCGTCATCAGCGCGCTCCTGCGCGGGATCGGCCTCACCCCGGTCGACTGGTTCGCCGAATACCCGCTGAGCGCGGTCATCATCATCGTCGCCTGGCAGTGGCTGCCCTTCGCCCTGCTGATCCTGCTGACGGCCATCCAGTCGCTCGACCACGAGCAGCGGGAGGCCGCGCGCATGGACGGCGCCGGTCCGCTGTCGATGTTCTTCTTCATCATCCTGCCGCACCTCAGCCGGGCCATCGGCGTGGTGGTGATGATCGAGACCATCTTCCTCCTGACCGTCTTCGCCGAGATCCTGGTGACGACGTCGGGCGGCCCGGGACTCGCCACCACCAACCTCGCCTTCCTGATCTACATGCGCGCACTCCTGGAGTTCGACGTCGGCGGGGCGTCGGCCGGCGGCGTGATCGCCATCGTGCTGGCCAACGTCGTCGCCTTCTTCCTGGTGCGCGCCATCGCCCGCAATCTGGCCACCTGAGGAGGCGGACATGGAGAACGCACGAACCCGTCTGCTCTGCACCGTGGCCGGCTGGACCGTGGCGCTGGTCATGTTCTTCCCGATCTTCTGGATGCTGCTGACCGGCTTCAAGACCGAGGTCGACGCCATCGCCACCCCGCCCAGCCTGTTCTTCCAGCCGACCCTGGAGAACTACGCCGAGGTGCAGGAGCGCGCCGACTATCTGAAGTTCGCCGGCAACAGCGTCATCGTCTCGGTCGCCGGCACGCTGCTCGCCATCGCCCTCGCGGTCCCCGCCGCCTACGCCATGGCCTTCTTCCCCACCAAGCGGACCAAGCAGACCCTGCTGTGGATGCTCTCCACCAAGATGCTGCCGCCGGTGGGCGTGCTCGTGCCCATCTACCTTCTGGCCCGCGACACCGGGCTGCTCGACAGCCGCACCGGCCTGGTCATCGTCTACACCCTGATCAACCTGCCGATCGCGGTGTGGATGCTCTACACCTTCTTCAAGGAGGTGCCACACGAGATCCTCGAGGCGGGCCGCATGGACGGGGCGCGGCCGCAGCAGGAGCTGACCCACCTGCTGCTGCCGCTGGCGGTGCCGGGCATCGCCTCCACCGCGCTGCTGCTGCTCATCCTGTGCTGGAACGAGGCGTTCTGGAGCCTCAACCTGACGGCCGCCAGCGCCGCCCCGCTGACCGCCTTCATCGCCTCCTTCTCCAGCCCGGAGGGGCTGTTCTGGGCCAAGCTGTCGGCGGCCTCGACCATGGCCATCGCGCCGATCCTGGTGCTGGGCTGGTTCAGCCAGCGCCAGCTCGTGCGCGGCCTGACCTTCGGCGCCGTGAAATGACGAGACATCAAGGGAGGATCGCGCCATGGCGACCGTGACGCTGCGCGACGTGCGCAAGGACTATGGCAGCTTCGAGGCCATCAAGGGCGTCAGCCTCGACGTCCGCGACCGCGAGTTCGTGGTGTTCGTCGGCCCCTCGGGCTGTGGGAAGTCGACCCTGCTGCGGATGATCGCCGGCCTGGAGAGCATCACCGCCGGCGAGCTGGAGATCGACGGGGCCCGGGTCAACGAGGTGGGTCCGGCCGACCGCGGGCTCGCCATGGTGTTCCAGAGCTACGCCCTCTATCCCCACATGACGGTGGCCGACAACATGGCCTTCAGCCTGCGTCTGGCCGGCGTGCCGCGGGCCGAGCGCGAGCGCAAGGTCCGCCACGTCGCCGGCATCCTGCAGCTCGAACCGCTGCTCCACCGCAAGCCCAAGGAGCTGTCGGGCGGCCAGCGCCAGCGCGTCGCCATCGGCCGCGCCATCGTCCGCCAGCCCAAGGTGTTCCTGTTCGACGAGCCGCTGTCGAACCTCGACGCCGCCCTGCGCGTGCAGATGCGCATCGAGCTGGCCAAGCTGCACGAGAGCCTGGACGCGACGATGATCTACGTGACCCACGACCAGGTCGAGGCGATGACCATGGCCGACAAGATCGTCGTCCTGCAGGGCGGGGTGATCGAGCAGGTGGGCAGCCCGCTCGACCTCTACCACCACCCGCGCAACCTGTTCGTCGCCGGCTTCATCGGCTCGCCCACCATGAACCTGCTGCCGGCCACGGTGGCCGGGACGGCGGCGGACAGCGTCACCGTGCGCCTGGCGACCGGCACGCCGGTGGCCGTCCCGGTGCGCCCCGGCGCGCTCAAGGCGGGCGACGCGGTCACGCTCGGCGTGCGGCCGGAGCATCTCGGCCTGGCCGACGCCGCCGCGGCCGAGGGGGGTGCCGCCGGCAAGGTGCTGGTGACCGAACGCCTCGGCGGCCTGACCTTCCTGCACGTGCAGGCCGGCCCGGAGACGACCATGGTGGTCCAGGTGGCCGGTGACCAGCCGGTCCACGTCCACGACCACGTCGTCGTCCGGATCGACGGCCGCAAGTGCCACCTGTTCGGCGGCGACGGCCTGGCGCTGGAGCGGATCGAGCGCCATCCCCTCGCCGACCTCACGCGCTCGCCGCGCACCGTCGCCCACTGACCGCCTGGAGAGGTTCCCATGTATCTCGAGAAGTACGACCTGAAGGGCCGCACCGCGCTGGTGACCGGCGGCGGGCGCAACATCGGCCTCGCCTGCGTCCACGCCCTGGCCGAGGCGGGCGCCCGGCCGATCATCGCCGACCTCACCGAGGAGCTGGTGGAATCGGGACGCGCCGCCCTGTCCCGCGAGGGCTACGCGGCCGAGGGGGTGGTGCTCGACGTCACCGACCCGGACGCGGTGACCGCCGCGGCCGAGCGCACCAACGCCCGCTTCGGCGGCGTCGACATCCTGGTGTGCAACGCCGGCATCGCCCGCAGCGACGTGCCGGCCGAGGAGGTGACCGACGAGCACTGGCGCCACGTCATCGACGTCAACCTCAACGGCGTGTTCTGGTCGTGCCGGGCGTTCGGCCGTGCCATGCTGGAGCGCCGCCGCGGCGCCATCGTCAACGTCGGCTCCATGTCCGGCTTCATCGTCAACAAGCCGCAGCCGCAGGCCTACTACAACGCCTCCAAGGCGGCGGTTCACCACCTCACCCGGTCGCTGGCGGCCGAATGGGCCGAGCGCGGCGTGCGGGTGAACGCGGTGGCGCCCACCTACATCGAGACCAGCCTCACCCGGTTCGGCATGGAGGACCCGCGGATGTACCCGGTGTGGCTGGAGAACACGCCGATGCGCCGGGTCGGCCAGCCCGAGGAGATCGCCTCGACGGTGCTGTTCCTGGCCTCCGACGCGGCCAGCCTGCTGACCGGCAGCATCGTGCTGGCCGACGCCGGCTACACCTGCTGGTAGGACGCCATGGCCGGGCTGATCGTCTTCGACTGCGACGGCGTGCTGGTCGACAGCGAGCCGATCAGCCTGCGCTGCACCGCCACCGCGCTGACGGCCGCCGGCTATCCCATCGGCGTCGACGAGGTGCGCAGCCGCTTCCTCGGCATCAGCACCGCCGCCATGGTCCGTGAGGTCGAGGGCGACACCGGCCATCCCATGCCGTCCGGCTTCGTCGACGACCTGCGCCGCGCCATCCTCGCCGCCTTCGAGCGCGAGCTGCGGCCGATGCCCGGCGTCGCCGGGCTGCTCGGCCGGCTCGACCGTCCGGTGTGCGTCGCCTCCAGCAGCACGCCCGAGCGCATCCGCCTGGCGCTGCGGGTCACCGGGCTGCTGGAGCGGCTGGAGCCGCACCTGTTCAGCGCCACCATGGTGGCCCGCGGCAAGCCGGCCCCGGACCTGTTCCTGCTGGCGGCGCAGCGCATGGGTGCGGTGCCGCCCGGCGCCTGCATCGTCGTCGAGGACAGTCCGGCCGGCGTGCGGGCGGGCCGCGCCGCCGGCATGACGGTGTTCGGCTTCGTCGGCGGCAGCCATCTCTGCGCCGTCGAGGACGGGCAGCGCCTGCGCGACGCCGGCGCCCACCGGGTCTTCGCCCGCATGGCCGAGGTCGAGGAGGCGATCCGTGCCACGGCGGTCTGAGAACGGTGGCGGACGGTCGGGAGGGCTGGCCGGTGCGACCATCCCGCCACCGTCCGCGCCTGCCGCCTCACGCCGACCACAGCCGCGCCGCGGCGCGCACGCCGCTGGCGTCGCCGTGCTTGGCCGGGCGCACCGGCGTGCGGCACTCGCCGCCGAACACCCAGCGGGCCATGCGGTCGGGAACGGTGCGGTACAGGCGGTCGATGTTGGACAGGCCGCCGCCCAGGACGATGACGTCGGGGTCGGCGAGGTTCACCACCTGGGCCAGGGCGCGGGCCAGCCGCTCCTCGTAGCGGGAGAGCACCGCGTCGGCCACGGCGTCGCCCCGCGCCGCCGCCGCGGCGACGGCGGCCGCCGGCAGGCCGTGCCCGGCGGCGGCGGCGTACTCCGCCTCGAAGGCGGGGCCGCAGAGATAGGTCTCGATGCAGTCGACCCCGCCGCAGAAGCAGCGCCGCCCCTCCGGCCGGTCGGACGGCAGGACGTTGTGCCCCCACTCGCCGGCCGCCCGGTTCGGCCCCTCGTGCATCCGTCCGGCGATGGCGAAGCCGCCGCCGCAGCCGGTGCCGAGCACCGCGGCGAACACCACCGCGGCGCCGGCCGCCGCCCCGTCGGCGGCCTCCGACAGGGCGAGGCAGTTGGCGTCGTTGGCGCAGCGCACCGGCCGGCCGAGGCAGGATTCGAGGTCGCGGACCATGGGGTGGCCGACCAGCCAGGTGGAGTTGCAGCCCTTGACCAGACCGGTGGTCGGCGAGATCGAGCCCGGCATCCCGACGCCGACGGTGCCGCGGCAGCCCAGCTCCGCCTCGATCCCCGCGACCAGCGCGGCGATGGCGGCGAGGGTGGCGGCGTAGTCGCCGCGCGGCGTGGCGACGCGTCGCCGCAGCAGCGCCCGGTCCTGCCGGTCCAGGGCGACCGCTTCGATCTTCGTTCCGCCGAGGTCCACACCGATCCGCATCGCGCTTCGTCCGGTCCGCTCGGCACGATCTTAGGCAACCGGTGGTGTATCCGCCAGAGTCCACCCGCGAACGGCGTCCGGAGACCGCGATCATGATCCTGTCGTGCGGCGAGGCCCTCATCGACTTCCTGCCGGCGCGGTTCGCCGCCGCCGCCGGCTACGTGCCCCACCCCGGCGGCTCGCCCTTCAACGTCGCCGTCGGCCTGGCCCGCCTGGCGGCGCCGGCCGGCTTCCTCGGCGGCGTGTCGACCGACTTCTTCGGCGACCGGCTGGTCGCCACCCTGGCCGGCAACGGCGTCGACACGCGCTTCGTCGTCCGCCTGCCGGACCCGACGACGCTGGCCTTCGTCACCCTTCCCGACGACGGGGAGCCGCGCTACGCCTTCTACGGCGCGGGCGCGGCGGACCGGCAACTGACCGCCTCGGCGCTGCCGGCGGATCTCGGTCCCGTAGCGGCGCTCCACGCAGGCTCCTTCAGCCTCGCCGTGGACCCCGTCGGCAGCGCCATCGCCGCCCTGCTCGCGCGCGAGCGGGGCCACCGCTTCCTTTCCCTGGACCCCAACGTCCGTCCAGCGCTGGTGGGGGGGCGGGAGGCCTACATCCGCCGCCTGGAAGGGCTGATCGCGCTGGTCGACCTGGTCAAGGTGAGCGGGGCCGATCTGGACTGGCTGCACCCGGGAACACCGGCCGGCGACGTCGCGGCCCGCTGGCTGACCCTGGGGCCGGAGCTGGTCGTGGTGACCGGCGGGGCCGACGGTGCCCGTGCCTGGCGGCGCCATGGCGGGATCGCCACGCCCGCCGAGCGGGTGACGGTGGTCGACACGGTCGGCGCGGGCGACGCCTTCATGGCGGGCCTGCTGGCCGGCCTGCACGAGCGTGGCCGCCTGGCTCGCCCCGCCCTGGCCGCCATGGCGGACGGGGAGTTGGCGGACACACTGCGCATGGCCAACCGCGTCGCCGCGCTGACCTGCGCCCGCCCCGGCGCCGACCCGCCCCGCCGCAGCGAGGTCGGCTGAGGGGTGGCGGGCGGTTGTTTCGGGACGGCCTATTCTCAGCATTGCCTGATATCGTCGCGATCGTCCGATATGAGCCATGAACGCCGTGTCGTCCGCTTTGATGCGACCGCCGCGAAGGAGCCCCCTCCCCCGCCGCGCGCTCGCCGGCGTGGGAGGGGCGGGAGCCGGGCCCGGTTCAGGCGTTCAGCGCCGCCTTCACCCTGTCCGGGGTGAACGGATAGTGGCGCAGCCGCACGCCCCCGGTGAGCCGCGCGACGGCGTTGGCGATCGCCGGGCCGGTCGGGGGGAGACCCGCCTGACCGATGCCGCCGAACGGAGCACCGGGCGTCGGCACCACGGCCACCTCGATGTCCGGCGCCTCGGACATGCGGATCACCCGGTAGGTATCGAAATTCGACTCCTGCACCTCGCCGTCGACGATGTTGATCTGCTCGAACAGCGCATGGCCGGTGCCGTTGGTGATGCCGGTCATCATCATCGCCTCGATGTGGAGGGGCTGAATCGCCACGCCCGGATCGATGGCGCACCACACCTTGTGCACCCGGATGACGCCGCTGTCGCGGTCGAGCGAAACCTCGGCCACCTGCGCGCAATGGGAACCGAAGGCGTCGGAGTAGGCCAGGCCGAGGCCGCGACCATCGCGCGCGCGATCCCACTGCGCCATCCGGGCGACGGTCTCGATCACCGCGCGGGCCCGGGGCCGGTCCTTGAGCAGCTCCAGCCGCAACGCCACGGGATCGACGCCTCTGGCGGCGGCGATCTCGTCGACGACGCACTCGATGGCGAACCGGGTGTATCCGACCCCCACCGCGAACCAGAACCCGATGGCGAGACCGTTGTCCTGTCGCAGATACTCGACCTGGTGGGCGGGCACGGCGTAGTTGAACAGGGCGCCCTCGGTCACGACGTCGTCGTGGCCGCCGGCCTGCTCGAACAGCGACGGCATGGTGCGGGCGAAGATCGAGTCGGCGACGATGCGATGCCGCCAGCCGACGATGGTCCCCGCCGCATCGAGGCCGACCGTGACATGCTGTGCCTCGAGGGGCCGGAACTTGTCGTGCCGGATATCGTCCTCACGGCTCCAGATGACCTTGACCGGCCGCCCTTCCACGGCCTTGGCCAGCGACACCGCGTCCTCGATGAAATCCGCCTCCGCCTTGCGCCCGAAGCCGCCGCCGAGCAGGGTCGTGTTCACCTTGACCTTGTCGGGCGTGGTGCCCGCCACGGCCGCCGCGAACCCCTGCGTGCCCGTCGGCCCCTGGGTCGGCGCCCACAGCTCCACCGTGTCGCCGGTGACGAGCGCGGTGGCGTTCATCGGCTCCATGGTCGCATGGGCGACATGGTCGCTCATGTAGTCGACCTCGATCACCGTCGCCGCGCCGGCGATGGCGGCGTCCGCATCGCCACGGCTGTGCGCCTGCACCCCTGGTCGCCCGGTGTCGCGGCCGATGGCGCGATACGCGTCGAGCAGCCGCGCGCTGCCGTAGCGGCGGACCCGTGAGGTCGCGCTCCAGGAGACGGAGAGCAGGTCCTTGGCGCGTCTGGTCGCCTCCACCGTGTTGCCGATGATGCCGACGCCGTAGGCCAGCGGGACGATGCGGACGATGCCCGGCAGCGCCCTGGCTTCGGCGTCATCGATGGCCTCCGGCCGCTCGCCCTGGACCGGCGCCCGCAGAACCGCGCCGTACAGCATGTCCGGACGCTGGACGTCGATGCCGAAGGCGGCGCTTCCATTGACCTTCGCGGGCACGTCTACTCGCCGGATCGTCCGGCTGCCGATGTAACGCCACCGGTCGCTCGGCTTCAGGTCGGCCTCCGTCGCCTGCGGCAGCGGATCGGGAAGCGCCGCCCTGGCGGCGATCTCGCCGTAATCGAGGGATCGGCCGGAGGATGGATGCACCACGCGGTTGGGCTCGGTCGCCAGCTCCGTCACCGGCACCTTCAAGATGGTGGCGGCGCCCGACAGCAGGATCAGGCGGGTCTGGGCGCCGGTCAGGCGAAGCAGCGCGTTGTAGCCGCGGGTCGACTCGCTGCCGCCGGTGAGCTGTATCCCGTAGAATCCGGGATTGCCGTAGGTCTCGGCATCGGACGGCGCCTGGACGACCCGGACGCGGTTCCAGTCGGCGTCCATCTCCTCGGCGACGAGCAGCGGCAGCGTGGTCATGATTCCCTGCCCCATCTCGACGGCGGGCGAGATGATGGTCACGCTGCCGTCCGCGGCGACCGTGACCCAGGCGTTGGGACGGAAGTGGCCGCCGACGACCGGGGCGACGACCGGGGCGGCGACCGGGGGCATGCCCGCGCCGTCGGCGAGGACGGGCACCCCCCCGAACGCGACCGCAACGCCGAGGCCGCCGGCCGAGACGAGGACGCTGCGCCGCGAAAGGGCCCGGCAATGGACCCTCACAGTCCGGATCATGGCTCAGCCCTCCCGTGCGGCGCGCTGAATGGCGCTGATGATGCGGACATAGGTGCCGCAGCGGCAGATGTTTCCCTCCATATGCGCGACGATCTCGTCGCGGGTCGGCGCGGGGGTGCTTTCCAGAAGCGCCGCCGCCTGCATGATCTGGCCCGACTGACAATAGCCGCATTGCGGCACCTGCTCGGCGATCCAGGCCTTCTGCAGGGGATGGCTGGCGTCCGGCGACAGACCTTCGATCGTCGTCACCTCCCGGCCCGCAACGTCCTCCAGGTTGGTCTGGCAGGAGCGTGTCGGCACCCCGTCGACATGGACGGTGCAGGCGCCGCATTGCGCAACACCGCAGCCGAATTTGGTGCCGGTGAGTTTCAGATGCTCGCGGATCACCCAAAGCAGGGGCGTGTCGGGTGCAGCGGCCACGTCGACCGCGCGCCCGTTGATCATGAAGGCTGTCATGATGGCGTCTCTTCCATCTGGGGATTGACGTTCGAGGACGTCGACGGTCGCCGCGCGTCGCGCGGCGTCGGCAGCGCGGACGGCCGCCCGCGAGCGGCGCGTCACGCCGCGCGGCGCCCCATGGGCGGCGTCGAGCGATTGGCGGTTCCAGGTGATGCCGGGAGGCTTGGAACCTGTCCGGCCCCGGCCGGGCGGGATGCCGTGACAGGACGCGCACCGCTACGGAAAGGACACGGAGGGACCTTCGACAGGTCAACGATCCCACAGCGCAAGATCACATGCGCTGGGATGCGGTTGTCATTGGGAGAACCTGTCGCTTGGATCGTGGCGCCATTCATCGCATCGCCTCCATCATCACGGCGATACGATAGGTCGGCCTATGGAAGCGATCTATGCTTGGAAATCCGTGATATCTTCGCAAGCGTCCGGATTTGATGCTGGCGCGCTGGCACCGAAAAGCGTCCGGTCGGCAAAGCGCGCCGGGCGGCAGGCGGGGTTTCCCCCGCCGCACCCTACAGCGTGAACGCCCATTCGGCCGGGACGAAACGGTAGCCGGCGCCGTCCCGGACCACGTGACCGAAGCCCGGAAACGGAAGATGCATCCCCGCCACCATCATGCGGTCCGCCGCCGCGCGGTCCAACGCCCGCTTGCGGGTCTGGGCGGCCTGCTGCGCGTCGACGTCGAAGGCGAGGCCCCACTCCGGCCGGGCGAACTGGTAGGCGGCGACGTGGACGGTGTCGGCCCAGATGAACAGGCCCTCGCCTTCGGACTCGAGCAGGAAGCCGGCGTGCCCCGGGGTGTGCCCGGGCAGCGGCACGGTGCGCACGGGGCCGACGGCGTCGCCCTCCCCACCGATCCGCCGCAGCCTGCCGCCATAGGCCGCCGCCGCGGCACGGGCCCCCGCGAAGAGCGGCTTCACCGCGTCGGCGGCGCGGTTCAGATGGGCATCGTCGTGCCAGAACGCATGGTCGCGTTCGGTTACCACCAGCTCGGCGTTGGCGAACGCCGGTCCTCCCTCCGCCGTCACGGCCCCGTTGATGTGGTCGGGGTGCATGTGGGTGATCAGCACCGTGTCGATCTGCTCCGCGGTCACGCCGGCGGCGGCCAGCATGGCCGGCAGCCGCCCGAGCGTCGGGCCGAACGCGGTGGCAGCGCCGGTGTCGACCAGCACCAGCCGGTCGCCGAGGTTGAGGAGGTAGGCGTTGACCGGGATGCGGCGGGCACCGGGCGGCAGGAAGGCGGCGCGCGCCAGGGCCTCCGCCTCGGCCGCGTCGGCACCGACCAGGGCCTCGGGCGCGACGTCGAGATGGCCGTCGAGCAGCGCGGTCACCTCGACCGAGCCGATCTTGCGGCGCAGAACACCGGGGACCTGGACGCCCGCCAAAGGCGCCCGGGCCTGTGCCGGGAGCGCCGCGCCACCCACGGCGACGGTGGCGGCGGCAACAGCGGCGGCAGAGAGAAATCCGCGACGGGACGGCGACATCGATGGAACTCCGTGTGAACGCATCCGGACCGGAAGCGGTGCCATCTTCCACCGCTGCGGGATCTCTTGAAGCGGGCGCGTGGCAATGGCACCTATCAGGCCGGCTTATCAATCCGGACCGACGCGCCGATGGACCGGCTGACGACCCTGGCCAGCTTCGTTCGCGTCTGCGAGACCGGTAGCTTCTCGGCGGCCGCGCGGGAGCTCGGCCGCAGCCAGCCGTCGGTCAGCCAGCAGATCCGTGCGCTGGAGGTGCGGCTCGGCGTCCGGCTGTTCGACCGGACCACCCGGCGGGTGTCCCTCACCGAGGCGGGCGTGCACTATCTGGAGCATGCCCGTGCCGTCCTCGAACGGCTCGACGAGGCCGACCGCACGGTCGGCCATCTCGGCCGGACGATGAGCGGCCGTCTCGCCGTCGGCGCGCCGATCAATTTCGGCGCCAGCGTCCTGGCCACCTACCTCATCGAATTCAAGCGGGCCAATCCGGACCTTCTGCTCGACGTGGCGCTGACGGACAGCTTCGTCGACGTCATGGCGGAACGTCTCGACGTCGTCATCCGCCTGGGGGCCGTCGCCGACGACCGCCTGGTCGTGCGCAAGCTCGGCGCCATCGAACGCTGCCTGGCCGCGGCGCCCGCCTATCTCGACCGTCGCGGCCGGCCGCGGCACCCGGGCGATCTGGTCGATCACGACTACCTGCTCCACGCCCAGCTCATCGCGGGGGAACGCGTTCCGCTCCTCGGTCGGAACGGCGAGGCGGTCGAGGTTCCCTCACGCCCCACCTTCCGCTCCGGCAACGCGCTGCTCATCCAGGAGGCCATGCTGGCCGGGTTGGGGATCGGCCTCGTGCATGGGCTGATCCTGGAGCCCCTCGTGGCCGAGGGTCGGCTCGAACGCGTGCTGCCGGAGTGGCGTTACGAGCCGCACCCGGTGCACGCCGTCTACCCGTCGAACCGCTACATCCCCCTGAAGGTGCGGCGTTTCGTCGACGGGCTGGACCGGCACCTGCGGGCGCTGGGAGCCTTCGTCGAGAGCGGGCGGGCGCAAGCGCAGGGCCGCACAAACGAAACGGGGGAGCGTACGCTCCCCCGGCGATCGTCGTGAACGGCCACCGCGGAGCCGCGGCGGCGAGCGGCGAGCGGAGCGGTCAGCTCCAGGCCGCCATCTTCTTCTGCAGGTTCTCGTCCAACTTGTCGAGGAACTGGCGGGTCGTCAGCCACGGCTGCTCCGGACCGATGAGGATGGCCAGATCCTTGGTCATGTAGCCGGACTCCACCGTCTCCACGCACACCTTCTCGAGCGTCTGGGCGAAGCGGACGACGTCCGGGGTGTCGTCGAACTTGCCGCGGAAGGCCAGACCCTGGGTCCAGGCGTAGATCGAGGCGATCGGGTTGGTCGAGGTCTCCTTGCCCTTCTGGTGCTCGCGGTAGTGCCGCGTCACCGTGCCGTGGGCGGCCTCGGCCTCGATGGTCTTGCCGTCCGGCGTCATCAGCACCGAGGTCATCAGGCCGAGCGAGCCGAAGCCCTGCGCCACCACGTCGGACTCCACGTCGCCGTCGTAGTTCTTGCAGGCCCAGACGAAGCCGCCTTCCCACTTCAGCGCCGAGGCGACCATGTCGTCGATCAGGCGGTGCTCGTAGGTCAGGCCCTTGGCCTTGAACTTGTCGGCGTAATGGGCGTCGAAGACGGCCTGGAAGATGTCCTTGAAGCGCCCGTCATAGGCCTTGAGGATCGTGTTCTTGGTCGAGAGGTAGACGGGGAAGCCGCGCTCCAGGGCGTAGACGAAGCTGGAGTGGGCGAAGCCCTCGATCGACTCGTCCAGGTTGTACATTCCCATGGCGACGCCACCACCGGGGAAGTCGAACACCTCGTGCTCGATCGGCGTGCCGCCGCCCTCGGGCACCCACTTGATGGTCAGCTTGCCGGCGCCCGGCACCACGAAGTCGGTCGCCTTATACTGGTCGCCGAAGGCATGGCGCCCGATGACGATCGGCTTCTGCCAGCCGGGAACGTAGTGCGGGATGTTCTTGCAGACGATGGGCTCGCGGAAGACGGTGCCGCCGATGATGTTGCGGATCGTCCCGTTCGGCGACTTCCACATCTTCTTGAGGTTGAATTCCTTGACGCGCGCCTCGTCCGGAGTGATGGTCGCGCACTTCACGCCGACGCCGTATTGCTTGATCGCGTTGGCCGAATCGACGGTGATCTGGTCGTTCGTCCGATCGCGCTCCTCGATGCCCAGGTCGTAGTATTTGAGGTCGATGTCGAGGTAGGGAAGGATCAGCTTGTCCTTGATGAACTGCCAGATGATGCGCGTCATCTCGTCGCCGTCGAGCTCGACGACCGGCGTGGCTACCTTAATCTTCGTCATGGGTGCGGTTTCTCCCCCTTGGGGTGTGGGCGTCTATTGTCCATGGGCGCCGGGCGCGCCATCCAGCGGGCGTCCCCCGGGGTGTTCCGGTGTCGCGCTCGGAATCCCGGGGTCCCGGACGGAGGCAACGGCGGCTTTATAGACCGCCGCGCCGCAGAAAGGAAGGCGCGGCGGAACGGCCTAGAGCCGGCTCGACGCGGTGCCGTGCGACGGTGCTGGCTGCTGCGCCAGGGCGTCGAAAACGTCCTCGACCGCATCGACCACGCGGAACAGGTCCCGGTGCTCCGGCCGGCAGAACCCTTCCGCCGTCATGTGGTCGACCAGGCTCTGCAGCCGGTCCCAGTAGCCGTCGACGTTGACGACGACGATCGGCTTGTCGTGCAGGCGCAGTTGCTTCCAGGTCAGGATCTCGAAGGTCTCGTCGAGGGTGCCGAGGCCGCCGGGCAGCACGACGAAGGCGTCGGACCGCTCCACCATCAGCCGCTTGCGGGTGTGCATGCTGTCGACGACGAGCAGTTCGGTGAGCCCGGTGTGCTCGACCTCCAGCGTCTGGATGTGCTCGGGGATGATGCCGACCGCACGGCCGCCGGCGGCGAGCGCCGCGTCGGCGACGATGCCCATCAGGCCGACCCGGCCGCCGCCGTAGACGAGCTGGATGCCGCGCCGTGCCAGCCCGTCGCCCAGCGCGTGGGCGGCCGCCTTGTAGCCGTCGGCGACGCGGCTGGACGAGCCGCAGTAGACGCATACGGAATTCGGGGTCTTCATCGCACAGCCTTCCGTCGAGCGGCCTCACGATCCTGTGATTGGCCGGAAGCCGCTGCCCGTTACACCATCGCTGCGGGAATGACAAGACCGGCCCCGCCCGCGGGCGGGGGACCGGGATCGCAGTCGGCCCGCTGCAACCACGTTCGTCCTGGGAGGGACCACACCACATGCGTACGCCTCTGCTGAACGTCCTGGCTGCCGTTGCGGTTTCCGCCACCCTCGCCGGCGGCGTCGGGCTGGCGCTGGCCGCCGACCCGATGGCGCAGGTCGAAGCGCGCGAGAAGCTGATGAAGAAGATGGGCGGCGGCATGAAGGCCGTCGGCGGCTTCGTCAAGAACGAGGGTCCGACGGCGGCCGACGTGCAGTCCGCCGCGACCGCCATCCAGGAGGTGGCCGCCACCGACCCCAGGACGGTGTTCCCCGAGGGGACCGCGATCGGCGTCGGCGACAGCGAGGTCAAGCCCGAGCTGTGGCAGAACTGGTCCAAGGCGGAATCCTACTGGCACGACCTGAGCCCGGCCGCGGAGCAGTTGAAGACGGCCGCGGCCTCGGGCGACCGGGCGCAGATCGCCAAGGCGATGCAGGGCGTGGGCAAGGTCTGCCAGTCCTGCCACGAGGACTTCCGCCAGAAGAAGGACTGAACCGTGCGGACGGCCGCCCTTCTCCTCGCGCTGGCGACGGCGCCGGCCGCCGCGGCGGGCGCCGCCGAGCCGCCGGCCGCCGACCCCGCGTCGGACGACCCGGTCGCCCGCGGCGCGTACGTCTTCGCGGCCGCCGGCTGCTACGGCTGCCACACCGACGGGAAGGGCGGCGGCGCGCCGCTGGCCGGGGGACGGGCGCTGGAGACGCCCTTCGGCACCTTCTACAGCCCCAACATCACGCCCGATCCCCGGCACGGCATCGGCGCCTGGTCGGACGCCGACTTCCGGACGGCGCTGCGCGAGGGCCGGGGACCGCACGGCACGGCGCTGTTCCCCGCCTTCCCCTACCCCTCGTACACGCGGATGAGCGACCGCGACATCGCCGACCTCAGAGCGTACCTGTTCTCGCGGCCGGCGGTCGCGACGCCGAACCGGCCCCACGATCTGGACCCGCCCTTCGGCTGGCGCTTCCTCCTTCCGGTGTGGCAGTGGCTGCATCTCGATGCCGGTCCGCGGCCCGACGATCCCGGCAAGTCCGCGGAGTGGAACCGCGGGCGCTACCTGGTGGAAGCGCTTGGCCACTGCGGCGAGTGCCACACGCCGCGCACGCTCCTTGGCGGGCTCGACCGCGACGCCCTCTTCACCGGCAATCCCGACGGTCCCGAAGGCGACGCCGTGCCCGACATCACGCAGGACCCGGACCGTGGGATCGGCGCCTGGTCGGTCGGGGATCTCGAACTGTTCCTGGAAATCGGCATGATGCCCGACGGCGACTTCGCCGGCGGCGCCATGGGCGAGGTCGTCACCAACTCCACCTCCAAGCTGACCCGCGAGGACCGCCATGCCATGGCCGTATACCTGAAGTCGCTGCCGGCCGACCGCTGACGGCCGACGGCCGCCGCGACACGACCACGAAACGACCGCGAAACCGTACGCAATCGCCGTCTCCGGACGTACTGCGCAGTTGATCCGACGCGCAGAAGGGCGGATATTTCAGTGACAACCGACCGCTTCGGTCGGCGATCCGATGCGGATGTGCGGCGTTGAAAGCCTTTTTCGTTCTCGGCGGCGCGGCCGCGCTCGTGGCGGGCGGCGCCGCGATCATCATGGGTACCCGGACCGAGGCCCCGCCCGCGCCTCGGACGGCCGCGGTTGCCGTCTCACGCCCCGCGCCGGCGCCCGCTCCGCCGCCGGCCGCCGCGCCGGCCGCGCCTGCCCCCACTGTTCCGGCGCCCGCCCCGGGGACACCCGCCGCTGCCGTTGCGCCGGCCGCGGCGCCATCCGACATCCAATCGGTGCCCGCTCCCGCCGCCAAGCCCGAACCGGCCGTGACGGCCGCGGCTCCGCCGGCGGCCGCCACGCCCTCCGCGGCGCCGGAGGCCGCCGCGCCGGCGCGGCCGGCGCCGCTGCCGCCCGCGTTCGACGTGGTGCGCATCACCCCGGCCGGCGATGCGGTGATCGCCGGCCGCGCCGCTCCCGAGGCGCGGGTGACGATCATGGATGCCGGCCAGCCGCTGGGCGAGGTGCGGGCGGACAAGCGCGGCGAATGGGTGTTCCTGCCGTCCGATCCGCTGCCGCCCGGCAGCCGCGAACTGAGCCTGCTGGCCCGGACGCCCGGCGACCCGCCCGCACGGACGTCGGGGAGCGACGCAACGGACTCGCCGGTGCCGTCGGAGGACGTGGTCGTCCTGGTGGTGCCGCATCCCGACCGGGACGTCGCCGGCCGACCGGCCGACCGGCCGTCGCAGGCGCTGGCCGTGGCGGTCCCGCGCGACGGCTTGGGCGCGTCGACCGTCCTCCAGGCGCCGCCACCGCCCGAGCCCGCCGCCGCGGCGGCGGTGGCCGCGGCGACGGACGCGCCGGCCGAGCCGGCGCGCGGCGGCGCCTCGGTCGCCACCCTGCCGCCCCTGCCGCCCGGCGGGGTCTCGGTGGAGACCCTCGACTACGACGAGGCCGGCCACGTCGCCATGGGCGGCAAGGCGCAGCCCGGCAGCGCGGTCCAACTCTATCTCGACAACCTGCTGGTGGGACGCGCCAGCACCGACCCCGACGGGCAGTGGCGCCTGCGTCCCGACCGGCTGATCGACCCGGGCATCTACACGCTGCGGGCCGACCAGGTCTCCGACACGGGCAAGGTGACGTCGCGGGTCGAGCTGCCGGTCCAGGTCTCCGACGTGCCGCCCGACATGCCGCGCGACGGCACGGTGGTCGTCCAGCCCGGCAACAGCCTGTGGCGGATCGCCCGCCGCACCTACGGCGACGGCTTCCAGTACACGCTGATCTACCGCGCCAACAGCGATCAGATCCGCAACCCGGACCTGATCTATCCGGGGCAGATCTTCACGCTGCCGGTCGCGAACTGAGCCGGACGGACGGGCGTCCAGAGCAAGATCGCTTTTGCCCGGTCCGGCCAAAAGCGTGACTCCTGCTCTGAACATGCGGATCCGGAGCGGGATTCACACTCCAGGTGAGTCCACCTGGTGTGATCCCGCTCTAGACGACGCCGGCCAGGTTGAGGACGGCGATGACCACGACGACCACGCCGATGATGTAGAACACGCTGCTCATCTGCCCCTCCTTCGATAAAACGCGCCGGCATCGGGCTTTGTCCGCAACGGACAGCGGGCCGGTGTGTCTTACGAACGGGCAAGCGGGTTCGATGTTCCCGGCAAGGGTGCGCGGCCGGCGCACCCCCCAACGGATCCTTCAGAGATGGTCGCCGAGGATGCGCAGGAACGGACGGGCCTCCTGGATCAGCAGGACCGTCTCGTGGATCAGGTCCTCGGGCGTGACGTGGCCGTCGACGCGGGTCTCGCTGAACAGCAGGATCTTCTGCCCCTCCTGGACCAGGAAACGGGCGCGCTGCAGGTCCGGCACCGCCTGGATGGCGCGCAGCACCTCCAAGAGCCGGCGGCGGCGGTCGGGCGACTGGGCGCTGTAGGGGATGTGGCCGACCTCGGCCCAGATCTGGCAGACGGCCCCCTCGGTGCCGTCGCGCTCGTCGGGGCTGACGGCGGCGTGGAAGGGCAGGCCCTCGACGAAGAAGTTGAGCCGCGACGGACGCGGCGGCCGGGCGATGCCGAGGACTCCCTCGGGCGTCATGACGACGGCGTTGACGCCCAGCGGCAGCGACGCCCGCGCCACCTCGGCCAGGGAGGGAATCGCGTCGAGCCGGGCGGAAAGGGGAACGGACACGGGGGCTCGCCCATTCTTGTGGGTTCAGGGGTCGGCAGAATCCGCCCGAGGCCGCTAAAATTCTGTAAAGGCGGGGACGGCGTGACTAGAATGCGCGGCTTTCGAACAGGAGGGGTGAAGGCCCGGCGATGACCGCCATCGATACCGTACTCGTTCCGATCCATCGCGCCGGCTGGCCGTTCATCGCCGGATTCGCCGTGGTGTCCCTGCTCCTCGGCGTCATGGTCGCCGAGCCGCTGGGCTGGCTGGGGCTGCTGCTGACGGCCTGGTGCGTCTATTTCTTCCGGGATCCCGACCGGGTGACGCCGGCCCGCGACGGGCTGCTGGTCAGCCCGGCCGACGGGCGGGTGACGATGATCGTTCCGGCGGTGCCGCCGCCGGAGCTGGGCATGGGCCCGCAGCAGCGCACGCGCATCTCGATCTTCCTCAACGTCTTCAACGTCCACGTCAACCGCGTGCCGGGCGACGGCGAGGTGGTGGCGGCGGAGTACCACCCCGGCCGCTTCCTCAACGCCGCCCTGGACAAGGCGAGCGACGAAAACGAGCGGATGGCGGTGCGCCAGCGCCTGCCCGACGGGCGCGAGATCGCCTACGTGCAGATCGCCGGTCTGGTGGCGCGCCGCATCATCTGCACGCTCAAGCCCGGGCAGGCGGTCAAGGCGGGCCAGCGATTCGGCCTGATCCGCTTCGGCAGCCGCACCGACATCTACCTGCCCGACGGGGTCATGCCGCTGGTGTGCGTCGGCCAGACGGCGATCGGCGGCGAGACCGTGCTGGCCGATCTCGCCTCCCACGAGGCGCAACGGCTCGGCGAGGTCCGCCGATGAAGCGGAACCCGGTCTTCGCCCAGGGCGTCTTCAAGCCCCCCACCTTCCGCCGCCGCCGGCCGCGCCGCCCGCACCCCCGCCTCAAGGGGCTGTCGCTCAACCATCTGCTGCCCAACGTGCTGACGGTGCTGGCGCTGTGCGCCGGCCTGACCGGCATCCGCTTCGCCATGCAGGAGCGCTGGGAGCCGGCGGTGATCGCCATCATGATCGCCGCCGTGCTGGACGCGCTGGACGGCCGCATCGCCCGCCTGCTGAACGGCCAGAGCAAGTTCGGCGCCGAGCTGGACAGCCTGGCCGACGTCATCAGCTTCGGCGTCGCGCCGGCGCTGACCATCTATCTCTGGGCGCTCGACGGCGCCGGCAGCCTGGGCTGGATCGCCACCCTGGCCTTCCCGGTGTGCGCGGCGCTGCGGCTGGCCCGCTTCAACTCGCGCCTCGGCGCGCCCGACCTGCCGCCCTTCGCCTTCAACTACTTCACGGGCATCCCGGCGCCCGCCGGGGCGGGCCTGGCGCTGCTGCCGCTGATCGCCGGCTTCGCCACCGATCCCGAGGTCACCGGCCACCCCGTCCTGGTGGTGCCGTGGATGCTGGGCATGGGCGGGCTGATGATCTCGACCATTCCCACCTTCTCGCTGAAGGGGCTGCGCGTCCCGCAGCGGCTGGTGGTTCCGGCGCTGGTCGGCGTCGGCCTGCTGGCCGCCTTCCTGGTCAGCCAGCCCTGGTGGACCCTGACGGCGCTGGGCCTCGCCTACCTCGCCACCCTGCCCTTCTCGGTCGCCCAGTTCCGCAAGCTGCAGCGGGCCGCGGCGCTGATGAAGGAGAGCGAGGCGGAGCAGGCCGAGGACGAGCCCGAGGCCGGAGCGGCGGCCGCCGGTGAGGCCGCCGGGCCGCCGCCCCGCGACGACACCCACGGCGGCGGCAAGCACGGCTGAGCGTCAGGCCACGGCGTCGAGCCGGCGCTCGCCGGTGAGCACCTGCATGACCGCGGGGATGCTGCGCAGGCAATTGGCGACATGGTCGGATTCGGCCCGCGCCATGCCGGTCACCTCGACGGCGATGGCCAGGGTCTCGGCGTCCGCCGCGAGGTCGCTGCGCAGCGCCGCCGGGACGAGGCCGCGCTTGGCGAACAGCTCGAGCACGCGCGGCAGCACGCCGGGCTCGGCGTCGGTGCGCAGGGTGAAGGTGACGGTGCGGGCGGGGTCGGCCGGCCGCGCCTCGGCGGCGGGCACGAGGGGGGAAACGGCGGAAACGGACACGGGAAAGGCTCCTGCTCTGCGGTCGGCGAGGCCGGCGCGGGAGCGGTCCCGGGCCGGCGCGTCAAAGGTCCCGGCCCTCACACGGGGGCCGGGCCGATAATTCGCGCACGCAGCAGAAAGCGGTGTCCGTCCATGGGGACACCCTAGACGAGCGGCCCGGCAGCCGTCAACCGCCGGGGCCCGCGTCCTTTCGGCACGCGCTTGGCGCCGGCCGGCGGACGCGCCACATTGGTCGCACCCCGTCCGCCCTTCCCCCTTCCATCCCATCAGGGACCATCATGGCCGCCGACATCCGCATCCGCCCCGCCGAACCGCACGACGCCCCGGCCATCGCGCCGCTGGTGCTGGCCGCCGGCGGCGGGGTCTACGAGTTCCTGCTGGACGGCCTGGTGCCGGGGATGGACGCCGGGGCGATGCTGGTGCCGGGCATCGCCGGCCGCGCCGGCTCCTTCTCGCACCGCCACATGGCGGTGGCGGAGGCGGCCGGCCGGGTGGTGGGCGTGGCCCACGCCCACCCGACGGACTGGATGCGCGACGCCGACCGCAGCTTCATCCCGACCGACCGGCTGGCCCACCTGGAGCCGTTCGACAACACCCAGGACTGGGGCAGCCACTTCCTGTCGGCCCTGGCGGTCGAGCCGGGCTGGCGCCGCCACGGGCTGGCCCGCCGGCTGCTCGCCTGGAGCTACCACCGCGCCGCCGAGGGCGGCTACGACCGGCTGACCCTGCACGTGTGGGCCGACAACGCCGCCGCCCGCAGCCTCTACGCCGGCGAGGGCTTCACCGAGGTCGCGGTGGCGGCGATCCCCTGGCACGCGCGCCTGCCGCACGACGGCGGCAGCGTGCTGCTGCGGCGGTCGCTGGCGCGGTGAGCCGCCCTTCCGCGCAACCGTGTCAGCGCGGCTTGCCGCCCCTCCCGAACGGAGCGAAGCTGACCCAGGTGTTGCGGCAGTTCGACTCCGTCGAAGACGACGGTGACGCCTCCGGAAGCGCCGCCGAGGTCATCGTCGCTGCACGCCCCGGTGTCCGCTCGGGCCGGCTTCGTGGTGTCGTCGCTCATGCTCGCCTCCTCACTGGGCCCCAAGCGTAGCGCGGCGCCGGTTCAATGCCCATGCCCGTGCATCCGAAACTCTTGATCGTGCCTCCGCCGATGCCTGGTCGAAGCGTCGTCGGAGTCGCGCGTAGGGTGCCGGTTTGCCGGGACGGGCGCGGGCCATAAGAAGGCGACAGGCACCATCCACCATGCCCCGCAACTGCAGAAACCTCGATGGCCAGTCGCGCGGGGCCACGGCCAGCACGGTGCCGAGCGGATCAGGGCGGCGGCAGCCAAATGAGGTCCGGCCCAGCGCGGCCCGGACCAAGCGAACCGTCGCGTGGCAGATTCGCCGTTTTGAGCGGGAGGCGCGGATGAACGCTCGCGTCAGTCAACCACATTGGTTGTGGCACAACCTCCGTCAAATTGGTTGAGTGGCGTGATGGAATACCCCAATCGCATTCGCCAACTGCGCGAAGCCAAGGGCTGGTCGACGATCCGGCTCGCCGATGCGGCCCACACCACCAATCAGCAGATTGGTCGATTGGAACGTGGCGAGCGCAAACTCACTCAAGCCTGGATGGATCGCCTCTCACGCGCACTGGGATGTAATCCGTGGGACCTTCTTCCTTATGGCCCCGGGATATCAAAGGAAGAAAGCGAAGACATCGCCAATATACGGGCCCTCACACCCGCCGTCCGAGAAAAGGTCCGCGAACACATCCGCAACCTCGCTGATCTGTATCGTGACCAGAATGAGCGGGACGGCTAGAGCTTATTAGGGACGCAATGGCCGACCACAACCGCTTTTGACTTGTCGACGACTCCGACGAATGCCTGCTTTCCACCAGTGGACTAAGGTGAAGCGTCGGCCTGGCCGGGGCGTTCGGCAAAAGCCAAGACCTCCAGAGCCGCCAAAGAAGAAAAATACAAGTCATCACGGGTTGTCATCAAGCGCCAGGTTCATAACAGGCTCCGGGGGCACCTTCACCGAAGCGGGCTCGCTGCGTGCAGGCGTCAATCAAGCGAGCCGCCATTCAGCGACGGCGCGGCGTCCCGCAAGATCTTCGCGGTCGTGTTGTCGACCGGTAGATACTTCCCGGGGGCGGGAAGCCGATCCTCGGGATGTTCAGTATCCCGGCGGGCGCCACGCGGCCACCTGCTGGTGGACGCCCGCGGCTCCCGCCGCCCCAGGGGATCAACGGTCAGATCATCGATGACAGCCGCTCGGCCAAGACAGGCCCCGCCATAACCCGGGCCTCTCCGTACTGGGCGCACCGTCCGTCAAGACACTGCCCCTTATCGACGCCGCAGGAACATCACCGCTGGTCGCGGATCTTCCGGTCGCTGACCGCCCCCAGCCCCGATGGAATGCTCCCCTTTTCCACCTCGTCATGCCGGAGGCCAAGTCGGCGTTCCTACAGAACCGTGAACCACCCGTCGTTCACCTCGCTGGCCCGGTGCCCAGCCAACACCAGTTGATCGCCGCTGTCGAATCGCAGCATGGCATTCCCCTCCGACTCGGTGAGAACATATGTCTGGGATCCCAGCAACTCGATCTTGTCACCTTCCGCGGCATTGAAGTCGGCGATGGTGTCCGTGCCCATCGTCTCCCTGAACACGAACGTGTCGGCCCCGGCACCGCCATACAACAGGTCGTCATCACGGTTGCCGGTCAGCCAGTCGTTGCCCTCGCCGCCGCTGATGGTATCCCCGCCCTGGCCGCCGAAGATCTCATCGGCGCCATCACCACCGACGAGGCTGTCGGACGCGATCTGGCCGTAGATGTCATCGTCACCAGAGCCGCCGAACATGGTATCGCCATCCTGGCCGCCGAACAGGGAATCGTTGCCGGCGTCGCCAGCCAGACTGTCCATTCCGAAGTTGCCATACAACGCGTCGTCGCCGGCCATGCCGGAGATCGTGTCGGCACCCTGGAGGCCGTAGATCTCGTCACCGTCGCCGGTGCCCACAAGATTGTCCCCCGACGTCGATCCGGAAATCGCCCCATCCGGGACCGGGATCGGCGTTTCCACCACCGTGCTGCCGCCCACGCTGAATATCGCGACTTTACCGACCGTCGTCGGCTCAAGGGCCATGTTCAGCGACGACACCGAACTGAAGGTGACGACGTGGTCCCATGTCGTGTCGCCGTTCGTCTCTGCCAGCAGCACACCGTACGTTCCACTGGAACTGACGTAGTTCGCCATGTACCCAATCACATAGGGAGCGCTGGCATAGTCCGGAATCGAGGCAAGATCAACAAGGGTTGGTTGTCCGGTTGTGGAAATCCTAATCTCATCTCCAGACGAAAAGTCTTCGATGAGGCCGATCCTATCATAGGCAGGGCTGGTCGCAGTGGTACCGGCGAACCCAAATGTATCGTTGCCCGATCCGCCATAGACCACCGTCGGCGACTGGCCAAGACCGAGAAAGATATCAGCTCCGGCAAGCCCATACAGAAAATTTGTGCCGGGGCCGATCTCTGAAAGCAAAAATATGTCGTCTCCGGACGAACCATAAAGAGTTTCGTCCAGGTAGGCATAGTCCTCATATACGAGCATTCCCGCCTCCAGAGTCATGGATGGGCGCACGACTGACGACATATCACCCAGGGCAGATACGCGAAGCCAAGCGCACGGCTTTTGCGAGTATGGCAGAGTCTCCCCGATCGAGTAGCAACCAACTTGGCGGACTTATGCTCGCGGAGATGCAACCGAACCGGTTGTGACGCCCCCAATCATACCGTCGGGCGGAATGGTTGACACGCCTTCTGCCACCCCACCCTCGCCACGGCTGCGCCGCGGGGAGGGTGGGGTGGGGGCACTCGTGTGTCAGGGGTTCGGCTCGGGGGGGTATCAGAGACCTCCTGTGAGCGCCGGGCGCGCCAGTCCAGGGCTGGGGAGTCGCTATCTTGTCACGAGCGAGGAGATCGTGCGCGACGGGACGGCGGACGATCGATAACGCGGATGGTGTGGGGGGCTGGCCTGTGACCGATGCCGCCCTCGGCGACTCGGCGAGGGGGGGGCGGAGACGACCTGCGCGACGCTTTCACCTGGGCACGTCGAACGGGTGTCCAGAGCACCGAGCACCGGATCGAAAGTGTCCGTTCACGGCACGTGCGCCACGGAGGGGCTGCCCAGGCAACCTTAGGAGGTCCGCCAGTGCTTTGATCTGATGGGAAAAGATGGTGGGCGCGACAGGGATTGAACCTGTGACCCCTCCCGTGTGAAGGGAGTGCTCTCCCGCTGAGCTACGCGCCCGCCGTCCAAGCGGTGAGCGGCGTATTTAAGGGGTCGCGGGGCGCCTGTCAACAAGGAAAGAACGGCTTGAGCCGGGCCAGCGCGTCGGGCAGGTCGGCGAAGCGGTCGATCACCAGATCGGCGCCGAGGTCCGGCACCGGCATGCGTGGATAGCCGTAGCTGACCGCCACCACCGGCACGCCGGCGGCGCGCGCCGCCTTCACGTCGTTGGCGTTGTCGCCGACCATCGCCGCCGGGCCGCCGCCCAGGCGCTCGATCACCCAGCCGAGGTGGCGGCCGTCGGGCTTGCGGACGGCCAGCGTGTCGCCGCCCGCCACCGCCCCGAACAGCGGCTCCAGGCCGAGCGGCGCCAGCAGCTTGCGGGTGATGCGCTCCGGCTTGTTGGTGCACAGGCCGAGCCGCACCCCGGCGGCGTGCAGCGCCCGCAGGGTCTCCGGCACGCCGGGATAGAGGCAGGAAGGCTCGGCCGACTGGGCGAAGTAGAGGTCGAGGTAGCGGCCGAGCGCCTCCGCCACGGTCTCCTCCGCCGCCGCCGCACCGGTCGCGGCGAACGCCTGGCGCACCAGGTTAGCCGACCCGTCGCCGACCATGCGCCGCACCTCCGCCACCGTCACGGCGCGCCGGCCGTAGCCGGCCAGCGTCGCGTTGACGGCGCGGGCGATGTCGGGGGCGCTGTCGATCAGGGTGCCGTCGAGGTCGAACACGACGACGGGCGGGAACGGGGCGGGCGGGAACGGGGCGGCGGCGTCGGTCATCGGGCGGACTCTCCGGCTGCGGGGGCGCACCGTCTGCATAGACCATCGCCGCCGGGCGGTGCAAAGGGGCACGGCCCGGCGGCGGTACGCCGACCGGTGACGTTGCAGTGCACGCGGGCGGTCCATACCTCGGGCACAGGGGGTTCGTCCTCCCCGCCACGTGTAACGGCGTGTCACAAAAGTTGACTTGGGTACGCCCCGCGGGCTGTGTCATCTAGGCGCCGCGCCCCCCAGGGGAGCGCTCGGTGCGCGACGTCGAACAGGGAACGCCATGACCCAACGCCCCCTCGCCTGTGTCATCCTTGCCGCCGGCAAGGGCACGCGCATGAAGTCCGACCTGCCCAAGGTGCTGCACCGCGTCGCCGGGCGGCCGATGATCGGCCACGTGCTGGCCGCCGTGGCCGGGCTCGACCCCGACCACGTGGTGGTCGTCGTCGGTCCCGGCATGGACGACGTCGCCGCCGCCGTCGCCCCCTACCCCACCGCCGTGCAGGAGCAGCAGCGCGGCACCGCCGACGCCGTCCGCGCCGCCTTCGGCCTGCTGGAGGGCTTCCGCGGCGACGTCCTGGTGCTCTACGGCGACACCCCCCTGGTCACCCCCGACACCCTGCGCGCCATGGTCAACGCCCGCCGCCAGGCGAGCGACCCCGCGGTGGTGGTGCTGGGCATGCGCCCCGAGGATCCCGGCGCCTACGGCCGCCTCATCCTCAACGCCCGCGGCGGGCTGGAGAAGATCGTCGAATACCTGGACGCCACGCCGGAGGAGCGCGCCGTCGGCCTGTGCAACGCCGGGCTGATGGCCTTCGACGGCAGCCGCATGGCCCAGCTGATCGGCCGCATCGGCAACGCCAACGCCAAGGGCGAGTACTACCTGACCGACGTGGTGCAGATCGCCCGCTCCGAGGCGATGCCCTGCGCCGTGGTGGAGGGCGCCCCGGCCGAGGTGATCGGCGTCAACTCCCGCGCCGAGCTGGCCGAGGTCGAGCGCATCCTGCAGCGCCGCCTGCGCAAGGCGGCGATGGACAACGGCGCCACCCTGGTCGACCCGGACAGCGTCACCTTCTCCTTCGACACGCGCCTCGGCCGCGACGTGGTGGTCGGCCCGTTCGTCGTCTTCGGCCCCGGCGTGAGCGTCGGCGACCGCGTCGAGATCAAGCCCTTCTGCCACCTCGAACAGGTGCGGGTCGAGGCGGGCGCCCAGGTCGGCCCCTACGCCCGGCTGCGCCCGGGGGCGGAGATCGGCCCCGACGCGCACATCGGCAACTTCGTCGAGATCAAGAACGCCCGCATCGAGGCCGGCGCCAAGGTCAACCACCTCGCCTACATCGGCGACGCCCGGGTCGGCGCCAAGGCCAACGTCGGCGCCGGCACCATCACCTGCAACTACGACGGCTTCGGCAAGAGCCACACCGACATCGGCGCCGGCGCCTTCATCGGCTCCAACACCGCGCTGGTGGCGCCGGTGCGGGTGGGCGACGACGCCATCGTCGGCGCCGGCAGCGTGATCACCGAGGACGTGCCCGCCGACGCTTTGGCGGTGGCGCGCGGCCGGCAACAGGCCTACCCCGCCTGGGCCGCCGGCTTCCGCGAACGGAAGCAAAACGATAAGGCGAAAAAGGCGTAGGCTGACACCGCGAGCGACGTCCACCACCCCCCGCTCCCACCGCCAAACCCGCGACAGTCTCAGGAGAACGGTTCGACATGTGCGGCATCATCGGCATCATCGGCATCCATGACGCGGCTCCGCGCCTGGTCGAAGGCCTGCGTCGCCTGGAATACCGCGGCTACGACAGCGCCGGCGCGGCGACCCTGGTGAACGGCCGCATCGAGCGGCGCCGCGCCGAGGGCAAGCTCAGCAACCTCGAGATGAAGCTGCGCGACGATCCGCTGCCCGGCACGGTGGGCATCGGCCACACCCGCTGGGCGACCCACGGCGGTCCCACCGAGAACAACGCCCACCCCCACGCCACGCCGCGGGTGGCGGTGGTGCACAACGGCATCATCGAGAACTACGCCGAGCTGAAGGCCGAGCTGCAGGGCCACGGCTACGTCTTCGAGAGCGCCACCGACACCGAGGTGATCGCCCACCTCGTCACCTACTATCTCGAGCGGCACGAGATGACCCCGGTGGAGGCGGCCGCCACCGCCTTCAAGCGCTTCGAGGGCGCCTTCGCGCTGGTGCTGATCTTCGCCGGCGAGCACGAGCTGATGATCGGCGCGCGCCACGGCACGCCGCTGGCGGTGGGCTACGGCGACGGCGAGATGTACCTGGCGTCCGACGCCTTCGCGCTGGCGCCGCTGACCAACCGCATCTGCTATCTGGAGGACGGCGACTGGGTCGAGGTGACCCGCACCGGCTGCACCGTCCACGACGCCGGCGACGCGGTGGTCGAGCGCCCGGTGAAGACGACCGCCGTCTCCGGCGCGCTGATCGGCAAGGACGGCTACCGCCACTACATGCTGAAGGAGATCTACGAGCAGCCGCAGGTCATCGGCGACACGCTCAACGCCTACATCAACCCCGAGACCTCCTACATCGCGCTGCCCGAGTTCCCCTTCGACATCGCCAAGGCGCCGCGCATCACCATCGTCGCCTGCGGCACCGCCTACTACGCCGGCCTGGTCGCCAAGTACTGGTTCGAGACCCTGGCGCGGGTGCCGGTGGAGATCGACATCGCCTCGGAGTTCCGCTACCGCGAGGCGCCGATGCCGGAGGGCGGCGTCGCCGTCTTCATCTCGCAGTCCGGCGAGACGCTCGACACCCTGGAGGCGCTGCGCTACTGCAAGCGCCAGGGCCAGCACATCCTCTCCGTGGTCAACGTGCCGGAGAGCACCATCGCCCGCGAGAGCGACGCCGTGCTCTACACCATGGCCGGCCCGGAGATCGGCGTCGCCTCGACCAAGGCCTTCACCACCCAGCTCACCACCCTGGCCTGCCTGGCGGTCACGGTGGGCCGCGCCCGCGGCGCCATTGCGCCGGAGCGCCTGCAGTCGATCGCCCACGCCCTGCGCGAGGTGCCGGCCCGCGCCGCCGAGGTGCTGGCCCACGACGAGCGCCTGCGCGAGCTGGCCATGGAGGTTTCGGAGGCCCGCGACGTGCTCTACCTCGGCCGCGGCGCCATGTACCCGCTGGCCCTGGAGGGGGCGCTGAAGCTGAAGGAGATCAGCTACATCCACGCCGAGGGCTACGCCGCCGGCGAGCTCAAGCACGGCCCCATCGCGCTGATCGACGACTCCGTGCCGGTGATCGTGCTGGTGCCGTCCGACCACCTCTTCGAGAAGGTGGTGTCGAACGTCCAGGAGGTCTGCGCGCGCTCCGGCAAGGTGCTGCTGCTCGCCGACAAGAAGGGCATCGACAAGCTGGCGGACAAGGTCCGCTGGTCGGTCGAGCTGCCGGCCTGCGACCCGCTGGTGGCGCCGCTGCTCTACGCCATCCCGGTGCAGCTCCTGGCCTACCACACCGCCGTGCTCAAGGGCACCGACGTCGACCAGCCCCGCAACCTCGCCAAGAGCGTCACCGTGGAGTGAGGCGGACGGAGCGACAGGACGCGTTTCTCCATAGCTTCCACCCTTCCCCCGGACACCGCGGCGGGGTGGGGGCGACGGGGAGACCGGAGAGCCCCGCAGGAGGTGTTCCGCGGGGCACCGAAACGGCGGAAGATCCGCCGACGGCGCCGCTCGGTGCCGCCGCTCGGGCCGCCGCCGTCCCCCGCACGTCCGTTGGCGACGGGGGCGACGGACGCCCGCCGCGGCCCGGCAAAAAGCGGCGAACGGACCCAATTCGGTGTTTGCTCCTGCGAAAGCGTTGCGCTATGGTGCGCTTCCGCTGCGACGGGGACCCGTAGCTCAGCTGGATAGAGCGCTGCCCTCCGAAGGCAGAGGTCGTGAGTTCGAATCTCGCCGGGTCCGCCATTTCCCTTACCGCCCAAGCGCTTAGCACCCCTCCGCGAAGGGATTGAAGCGATCGGGCTAGGCGCACCGACGCCGCCGGCCGACTCCGTCAGCCCGTCTTCAGGGCGCTCATGCCGCTCTGATGCTCCCCAGGAACGTATGAACGCTGGACCGCAGGGAATCCGCCTGGCGATGCAGCTGGGCGGCGGCGCCCAGCACGTTCTCGGCGATGGCGCCGGTTTCCGAGGCCGACGCGTTCACGTGGCCCACCGTGTCGGTCACGCTCTGGGTGCCGCGGGCCGCCTGCTG
>NZ_JBPJSP010000028.1:0-88588 GCF_051225715.1 Azospirillum sp. ST 5-10 | reverse complement strand
GCGTCGGGTGCGCGGGTGCTGGTGACCCTCCTGCACGAGATGCAGAAGCGCGACGCCAAGAAGGGCCTCGCCACGCTGTGCATCGGCGGCGGCATGGGCATCGCCCTCTGCGTCGCCCGCGACTGACGGACCGGAGGGGCCGTCCCGCCGCCTCGCCATCGCGAGGCGGCGGGACGGCCGGCCTCCCAAGACAAACCAAGCGTGAACGATTCAAGCGCTCAACGACTGTTCGGGGGAGAAGCCCATGGCTCGTGTTGCTGTTGTCACCGGGGGAACGCGCGGCATCGGTGAGGCGATCTGCGTCACCCTGAAGAACGCCGGCTACAAGGTTGCCGCCAACTATGCCGGCAACGACGAGAAGGCGAAGGAGTTCTCGTCGCGCACCGGCATTTCCGTCTACAAGTTCGACGTGTCGAACTTCGACGCTTGCAAGGACGGCTGCGCGAAGATCACCGCCGAGCTCGGCCCCATCGAGGTGCTGGTCAACAACGCCGGCATCACCCGCGACGGGGTCATGCACCGCATGACCTACCAGCAGTGGGAAGACGTGATCCACACGAACCTCTCCTCCTGCTTCAACATGTGCCGCAACGTCATCGACGGCATGCGCGAGCGCGGCTTCGGGCGCATCGTCAACATCGGCTCGATCAACGGCCAGGCCGGCCAGTACGGCCAGGTCAACTACGCCGCCGCCAAGTCGGGCATCCACGGCTTCACCAAGGCGCTGGCCCAGGAGAGTGCGGCCAAGGGCATCACCGTGAACGCCATCGCCCCGGGCTACATCGACACCGACATGGTGCGCGCGGTGCCCGCCAACGTCCTGGAGAAGATCGTCGCCCGCATCCCCGTCGGCCGCCTCGGCCGCGCCGAGGAGATCGCCAAGGCGGTGCTGTACCTCGTCGACGACGAGAATGGCTTCATGACCGGCTCGACCCTGTCGATCAACGGCGGCCAGCACATGTATTGATCGCCGGTCTCGCCGGCGTCGTCCATCGATCGCCGGTCTCGCCGGCGTGACGCGACGCCCCTTCCCCGCCGGTCCGGGGGAGGGGCGTTCGCGTGTCCGCGGCACGGTCAGGCCGCCCGCGCCTTGATCATGCGCAGCGGGTTGTAGGTCAGGACCTCGGTCCCGTCGGCACGGCGCACGCTGTTCCAGGTGCGCACCAGCCCGCGGTCGCCCTTCGAGGTGCGGCGCGCCTCGACGACCTCGCAGAACACCGTGATGGTGTCGCCGACGACGGTCGGCCCCTTCACCTTCACGTCGGCTTCGAGGAAGGCGAGGCCGGTGTCCTGCATCATCGGCAGCATCAGCCCCTCGGCGAAGGCGTAGACGAGCGCCCCCGGCACCACCCGGGCCGGCAGCGCCGTGCCGGCGCGGTGGGCGGCGTTGGTGAACAGCTCCTCGGTCAGCCAGGTGAGATTGCAGAAGCCGTTCAGGTCCGCCTCGGTGACGGTGCGCCCGGCCGAGCGGAAGCGCATGCCGACGGCGAGGTCCTCGAAATGGAAGCCGGTCCCGATCTTGGGATAGCCGTCGTCGGCGGGTGTCTCAGGCATGGTCGTTCTCCGTGCCGCAGCGGATGACGCCGGCGGCCTCGAGGTGGCGGACGTCGGCCTCGGACAGGCCGAGGCCGGCGAGGACGGAGCGGCTGTCGGCGCCGACGTCGGGCGCCCGCCGGTCCGGCTGCGCGCCGGCGCCGCGGAACACCACCGGCTGGCGGAGCGCGCGCGTGGCCCCGGCGGCGTCCTGGCCGCCGGGCGCGAAGAAGCCGACGTCGGCGAGATGCGGATCGTTCAGCAGGTCGTCGAGGTCGTTCACCTTCGAATAGGGGATGTCGAGGCGGGCGAAGGTGTCGAGCCAATCGGCGGTGGTGCGCTCGGCCACCCCGGCGGACAGGATGCCGTAGAGCTCGTCGATGCGCCGGCTGCGCTCGCCGGCGTCGGCGAACCAGGGCATGGCGACGACGTCGTCGCGGCCGATCTCCACCAGGATGCGGCGCCACTGCTCGCCGGTGTAGGGCAGCACCGCCACCCAGCCGTCCTTGGTCCGGTAGGGCCGGCGGTTGCGGGAGAACAGGCGGTGGTAGCCGGCCCCCGCCGCCTCCGGTGCGAAGGTGGCGGCGGACAGGTGCTCGTTGAGCAGGAAGCCGACCAGCGACTCGAACATCGGCACCTCGACCTCGACCGCCTCGACCCGGCCGCGCGCCTGGGCGGCGATGGCGGCGAGCACGCCGTAGGCGGCGTAGAGGGCGGCCACCTTGTCGGCCACCACGCTCGGCACGTAGGCCGGATCGCCGCCGACGTGGGCCGGCAGCATGGCGAGGCCGCTGGCCGCCTGGATCACGTCGTCGAAGGCCGGGCGGTCGCGGTAGCGCCCGTCCTGCCCGAAGCCGATGGCCGAGCAGTAGATGATGCGGGGGTTGAGCGCCTTGGCCTGGGCGAAGCCGAAGCCGAGGCGGGTGATGGCGTCGACGCGCATGTTGTGCATCAGCACGTCCGACGTCGCGACGAGCTTGCCCAGGATCTCCTTGCCGGCCGGCGACTTCAGGTCGACCGCGAGGCTGCGCTTGTTGCGGTTGTTGTTGAGGAACATGGCGCTGAGGCCGGGCGCGCCGACCGGATGCACCGTGCGCGAGAGCTCGCCCTCGACCGGCTCCACCTTGATCACCTCGGCCCCCAGGTCGGCCAGGATCTGGCTCGCCAGCGGCCCGAGCACGATGGACGTGATGTCGACGACGCGAACGCCGGTGAGCAACGGAATCATGGGGCCTGGGTCCGTTCGAGGATCGCTTGTGCGGTCTTGATGTGCGGGCGGTCGACCATGCGGCCGTCGAGCTGGAAGGCCGACGCCTCGGGATGGGCGGCGGCCAGGGCGAGGACGCGGCGCGCCCAGTCGACGGTGGCGGCGTCGGGCGCCAGAGCGGCGTGGATGGGGGCGATCTGCGCGGGATGGATGGCCATGCGGGCGCGGAAGCCGAGTTCGGCGGCGCGCCGGGTCGCCGCGGCCAGCGCCTCGGCGTCGCGGAAGTTGGCATCGACCGCGTCGATCGGCGTGATCCCGGCGGCCGCGGCGGCCAGCAGGCAGAACAGCTGGGCATGCGAGGCGAGCGTCTGGGCGGCGTCGGTGCGGCCGGGCAGGGGGGCCCGGCCGAGGTCGGCGGACAGGTCCTCCACGCCCCAGGTGTAGCCGCGCAGGCGGCGGTGGCCGCGGCCGAGATCGGCTCCCGCCAGCAGGGACGCCGCGGTCTCCGTGACGATGCCGATGATGCCGACCCGGCCGGCGTCCAGCCCGTCGCGCGCCTCCAGGGCGTCGAGGGCGTGCGAGACGGGGTCGAGCTGGGCGATGGACGACAGCTTGGGCCAGACGATGCCGGCGATGCGGTCGAGCGGCAGCGCCGCCAGCTCGCGCAGCGCCCGGGCGGGCTCGGTCCCGTTGAGCCGCACGTAGACCGACGGGCGCGCCGCGGCCGGCGAGCCGAGGAAGGCCCGCACCTCGGCCAGGGCCTCGTCCTTGCGGGCGGCGGCGACGGAATCCTCGAGGTCGAGGATCAGCGCGTCGGCCGCGCCGGCCGCCGCCTTGGCCATCTTCTCCGGGGAGTCGCCGGGAACGAAGAGGTAGGAGCGGGGCTCGGCGGCATCAGGCGGCATCGGGCGTGCCCTCCGGCCGGCGCCGCATGAAGGCCTGGCGGCGGCACGCCGCCACTTCGACGCCGTCCTGGTTGAACGCCTTGTGCTCGAATTCGACGACGCCGGCGTCGGGGCGCGAGCGGCTCTCCCGTTTGCTGACGACGGTGGTCTCGACGCGGATCGAATCGCCCTGGAAGACGGGCTTGGGGAAGCGCACGTCGGTCATCCCGAGATTGGCGATGGTGGTGCCGAGCGTGGTGTCGCCGACGCTGATGCCGATCATCAGACCGAGGGTGAAGAGGCTGTTGACCAGGGGCTGGCCGAACTCGGTCTTGGCGGCGAAGTGGCGGTCGATGTGCAGCGGCTGCGGGTTCATGGTCAGGCAGCTGAACATCATGTTGTCGTATTCGGTGACCGTGCGAGTGACGGCGTGGGCGATGGTCTGCCCGGGGACGAAGTCTTCGAAGTAGAGGCCCGCCATGGGCGCGCTCCTGCGCAATCGGACGATCGGGACGGGGCGGGAGGTGCGCCTGGCACCTCCCGCGGGGCGCGCGTCAGCGCCGGGCGGCGCTGCGCGTCAGCGCTGGGCGGCGCTGCGCGTCAGCGCTGGGCGGCGATGGCGTCGCGGAAGGCGGCCAGCACCTTGTCGGCCGGCTTGCCGCGCTTTTCCAGATTCTGCGCCCAGTCCTTGGACACTTCGGCGAAGTTGTCCTTGAGCTTCTGCTCCTGTTCGGGCGTGAAGGTCACCAGCTCGGTGCCCGCCTCCTTGAGCTTCTTGGCGAGTTCCCCCTCCTCCTCGTCGAACAGGGCGCAGGCGTGGGTGACGGTCTCGTCGCCCGCCTTGGTCAGGGCGTCCTGGACCTCCTTGGGGAGGCTCGCCCACTTGTTCGCATTGATCGAGTAGGTGATCCCCACCGTGCCGAAGTTCTGGCCGATGGTGGCCGACTTCACCACGGTGTTGAGGCCGTAGGAGAAGGTCGAGGTGTAGGGCAGCAGGGCGCCGTCGATGGTGCCCTTGGTCATGGTGTCGAAGATCTCCGGCGGCGTCATGCGGATGGGAACCGCGCCAAGGTTGCGCAGGCTGAGTTCCATCGGCCCGGGGTTGGAGCGGATCTTGCGCCCCTGGAAGTCGGCGAAGCTGTGGAAGCCGGCCTTCTCGGAGAACACGGCCTGGTAGGGCGAGAGCGCCACCACGTAGAGGACGCGCACGCCGTTCGGCTTGAATTCCAGCTCGTCGAGCAGCCCGCCGGGCTTGGCCAGGCTCCAGAACGCCTTGGCGCCCTCGCACGAGGACTTGAAGCCGCCGGGCAGCTCCGCCACCGCGCCGAGCGGCATCTTCTCCGAGACGTAGCTCGGCACGACGTAGCCGATGTCGGCGAGGCCGGACTGGGTGATGGTCAGCAGGTCCTTGGCCCGGCCGAGCTGCTCCGCCGGGAAGTGCTGGAAGCCCACCTTGCCGCCGCTCAGCTCCTTGGCGCGGTCGAAGAAGAACAGGGTGGCGTTCTTGGTGATGGTGTGGCCGGCGGGCAGGGAATCGGCCAGCTTCAGGGTGACGTCGGCGGCGCGCGCCGGCAGGCCGGTGGCGGCGAGGGCGAAGGCGGCGACGCCGGCGGCCAGCAGCGCGCGGAAGGTGGATGCGTTCACGGGGATCCTCCAGGGTGTTCGGGCTTTTTCAGGGGGTCAGATCTTTTCCGCGTAGGGCGGGCCGTAGACCACCAGGACGCGGACCGGCTCCTCGCTCACGGCGGTGAAGACGTGGTCCATGCCGGCGGGGAAGAAGCAGACGTCGCCGGGGCCGAGCAGGCTCTCCTGACCGCCGACCTCGGCGCGCGCCTGGCCGGAGAGGATGTAGCAGACCTGTTCGAGGCCGACGTGATGGTGCGGGTGGGCGCCGTGGCCCTTCTCGATGGTGCCGAGCACCACCTCGACATGCTCGGCGCCGACGTTCTCGCGACCGATGAGCCGGCGGTTGACGGTGCCGGAGTGGTTGGCGGGCGAATAGGGCTTCACGTCCGCTTCGCGCACGAAATAGGTCGGGGAGGGGGCTGACACGGGGACGGTCCTCTTCTCTGTCTTCACTGTCATTGGTTCATGGTGCTGGGCAGCCAGAGCACGAGGCCCGGCCAGGCGATCAGGGCGGCGATGACCAGGATGTGGGCGACGACGTGCGGGGCGATGCCGGCGAAGATCTCGGCGAGCGGACGGCCGCTGTAGCGCGACACCACGAACACGTTCAGCCCGAGCGGCGGCGTGATCATCCCCACCTCGGCGGTGACCACGACGATGACGCCGAACCACACGGGGTCGAAGCCCAGCGCGGTGATGGCCGGCACGGCGATCGGCACGGTCAGGATCAGGATCGCCAGCTGGTCCATGAAGCATCCCAGCAGGATGTAGAGCAGGACGATCAGCGCCATGATGGCGTGGGGCGGCATGTCCAGGCTGGTCACCAGCGACACCGCGTTCTGGGTGACCTGGGTGATGGTGAGGAAGAAGCCGAAGATGTGGGCGCCGATGACGATCATGAGGATCATGCAGGTGGCGCGGGCGGAGCGGGTGAGGACGCGCGCCAGGGTGGCACGGTCGAGCTTGCCGAGCAGCGCCGTCAGCACCAGCGCGCCGAAGGCGCCGAGCGCCGCCGCCTCGGTCGGCGTCGCGACGCCGAGATAGATGACGCCGGTGACGATGAACAGCAGGGCCAGCATCGGCCCCACCTCGCGCAGCGCCGCCAGCTTGGCGCGCGCGCCGTAGCTGCGGCCGGCCGGGGCGAGCGAGGGGTCGCGCCACAGCAGGACGTAGACGGTGGCGATGATGGCCAAGGTGACCAGGATGCCGGGAATGACGCCGCCGATGAGCAGGTCGGCGATCGACACCTCGGCGATGATGCCGTAGAGCACCAGGGCGATGGACGGCGGGATCAGCATCGCCAGGGTGCCGGAGATGGCGACGACCCCGCAGGAGAAGCGCGGCTCGTAGCCCTCCCGCATCATGGCCGGGATCGAGGTGGCCGAGAGGGCCGCCGCGGAGGCCGTGCTGGACCCGGAGATCGCGCCGAAGCCGGCGCCGGCCAGCGCGGTCGCCACCGCCAACCCGCCCTTCACCCGGCCGATCCACACCGACATGGCGTGGAAGAGCCCGTCGGCGATGCCGCTCGCCACCACCAGCTCGGCCATCAGGATGAACATGGGGATGGTGATGAGCTCGTAGGAATTGGCGACGGAGAAGGGCGTGGTCTCCAGGATGCCGACCAGGGCCGTCGGGCCGGAGGTGACGAAGAGGCCGAGGGAGCCGGCCAGCGCCAGCGCGAACCCCACAGGGGTGCCGATGGCCAGCAGCAGGAACAGGGTGGCGATGATCAGGAACGGCGTCATGACTCCCTCGGGGGCTTCTTCTTGGTTCTCGGCGTTGCCGGCTCCGGCCGGCGGTGGCGGCCGCTCACTCCGGCGTTTCCAGCTCGAAGTCCGTGGTCGCCTTGGTCTCCGGCTCGACGATGCGCAGCAGGCACAGGAGCAGGATGGGCGCGGCCCCGAGGGGGACGATCCAGTAGGCGAGCCAGAGCGGCCAGGGGATCAGGGTGGCCATCACCTCGAGTCTCGCGGTGCTGGCGATGGCGCGGAGCAGTCCGGTCCACACGATGGCGGCGAACAGCGCGGCGGACAGGGCGTAGACGAGCCGGTCGACCCAGCGGCGCACGGGCAGGGGGATGCGCAGGTAGAGGATGTCCACGCGCACGTGCTCGTCGTGGCGGAGCGTGTTCGACAGGCTGAAGAAGAACACGCCCACCATCAGGTAGAGCGAGATCAGGTCGTACGAGAATCCCAGCGGGCTGTTGAACAGGTAGCGCAGGGCGACGTCCGCGAAGACGATCACCATCATCGTGAAGAGAAAGACGCAGGCGAGCGTCAGGAGCAGGGACTCGAACGTGGCGAGGGGGCGGGACAGGCGCGCGATCATCTGGCGTCTCCGTGCGCGGTGAAGGCGGTGCGGATCTTCTCGATCGCCTCGGCGATGCGCGCGGCGACCTCGGCCCGCTTGTCCATCAGGCGGAAGTTCGGCCCCGCCACCGAGAGGGCGAGGCGTTCGCCGTCGAGGACGACGGGCATGCCGATGCCGAGGACGTCGGCGGTGAACTCCGACAGGTTCTCGAACCATCCCCGGCGGATCGACGCCTGGATGTCGGCCTCCACGGCGGCGGCGTCGGGCAGGGTGCAGTCGCGGTACTTCTGGAACGGGATGGCGGCGAACAGGCGGGCACGCTCCTCGGCGCCGTAGCAGCTGAGGATGGCCTTGCCGCCGGACGTCACCTGGATCGGCCGCCGGTCGCCGGTCCGCGCGAAGTAGCGCACCGGGTGCTGCGACTCGATCACCTCCAGATAGACCGTCTCCAGGTCGGCGCGGTGGGCCAGCAGCACCGTTTCGCCGGTCTGCTCCTGCAGCCAGGTGAGGACGGGCCGCAGCCGGTCGATGAAGGGATCGTCCTGGGCGATCTCCTGGGCCAGCGCCAGCAGGCGGCGGGTCGGGTAATAGCCGCCCCACAGGCGCATCTCGTGGATGAACCCTTGGGTCTCCAGCGTCTCCAGCAGATTGAACGTGGAGGATTTCGGCAGCCCCAGGGCCTCGCTGATCTGCGACAGCGTCCGCGGCCGCTTGACGCGGGCGAACAGCTCCAGGATGGCCAGCAGGTTTTCCGCTTGTTTCACGATCATGAACAAACTTTCAGGTATGGGAACAGAAAAGTCAAGACCGGGATTGCTGCGCGGCGCAGCAATCTGGCCGGCCACGGGGCGTGGCGGCGGTGGGAGCGCGTCGGTCGATGGGGGATGGGGCCGTACGGTCCGGGATCGCCCTCACCCGGGGCGGGGTGGCGTGTTCCCGTATCTCGCGGATGGTCACCCGACTCGCCCCTCCTCCCGGCGCCGCCGGGGGAGGGTGGCCGCGAAGCGGCGGGGTGGGGGCAAGGTCTGGCGGGAACGCCGAATACCGATGGTGCACAGCGGGGGCGCCGGCCCGGCCTGCAACACCTTGGCCCCCCCTCCCGACCTGCGGCCGGTGCCCTCCCTCCCCCGGTGGAACCGGGGGAGGGAATGAACGCCACGTGTCGACCAGCGGTGCGAACACGCCGGCCCGGGCCGGGAGAGGGAAGGGAGTCGCGCGGACAGGGGGCTTCTGGCGTGCCCGTTGTCCCGCTTACCGGCGCGGCGCGCTCACCCGCACTTGGAGTAGCCGCATTCCGGGCAGAGGTCGCAGCCTTCCTGGCGCAGCAGGCCGGGCTGGCCGCACTTGGGGCATTGCGGTCCCGGTGCCGGCGCCGCACCCGTCCGGGCGGTTGCGGCCGCGGGTCCGGCCGGCGCCTCGCGTTCGGCGAGGAAGCCGATGGCCGTCATGTGCTTCTCGATGACGTCGCCGATGGCGGCGAGCAGCGACGGCACGTAGCGCCCCTGCATCCAGGCGCCGCCGCGCGGGTCGAACACCGCCTTCAGCTCCTCCACCACGAAGCCGACGTCGCCGCCGCGGCGGAACACCGCCGAGATCATCCGCGTCAGCGCCACCGTCCAGGCGTAGTGCTCCATGTTCTTGGAGTTGATGAACACCTCGAAGGGGCGCCGCCGGCCGTTCTCGACGACGTCGTTGATGGTGATGTACATGGCGTGATCGCTGTCGGGCCAACGCACCTTGTAGGTCTCGCCGGGCAGCGACTCCGGGCGGTCGAGGGGGCGGCCATGCTCCTCCGCCGGCGGTTCGGCGGCGGGGGTCGCCGCGTCCTTCGTCACCGCCAGCACCGCCCCGGTCACCGGGTTCGGCCGGTAGGTGGTGCAGCCCTTGCAGCCGAGCTCGTAGGCCTGGCGGTAGACGTCCTTGAAGGCCTCGAAGGGCAGATCCTCGGGGCAGTTGATGGTCTTGGAGATGGAGCTGTCGACGTGCCGCTGGGCGGCCGCCTGCATCACCACGTGCTCCGACGGGCTGAGCGACTGGGAGTCGACGAAGCTGTCGGGCAGCGGGGCGTCGGGGCCGAAGCGCTCGCGGAAGAGGCGGTAGGCGTGGTCGCTGACCGTCTCGGTGCGGCGGCTGCCGTCGGCCAGCAGGACCGAGCGTTCGTGGGTGTAGGCGAAGACCGGCTCGATCCCCGACGAGACATTGTCGGCGAACAGCGAGATGGTCCCGGTCGGCGCGATCGAGGTGAGGAGCGCGTTGCGCACCCCGTGCTCGGCCACCAGCGCCCGCACGTCGTCGGGCAGGGCCCGCACCATGGGGGCGGCGAGGAAGGCGTCGCGGTCGTACAGCGGGAAGGCGCCCTTCTCCGCCGCCAGCCGGGCCGAGGCGCGGTAGGCCTCGGCCTGCACCGTGCCCAGCCACTCCTCGGTCAGCGCCACCGCCGCCGGGCTGCCGTAGCGGACGCCGCACAGGATCAGCGCGTCGGCCAGGCCGGTGACGCCGAGGCCGATGCGGCGCTTGGCCTGCGCCTCGCGCCGCTGCTCCTCCAGGGGGAAGCGCGAGACGTCGACGACGTCGTCCATCATCCGCACGGCGACCGCCACCAGCTCCTTCAGCGCCGCCATGTCGAGCCGCGCCGAGGGCGCGAAGGGATCGAGGACCAGCCGCGCCAGATTGACCGAGCCGAGCAGGCAGGCCCCGTAGGGGGGCAGCGGCTGCTCGCCGCAGGGGTTGGTTGCGGATATGGTCTCCACATACGCCAGATTGTTGAGCCGGTTGACCCGGTCGATGAAGATCACCCCCGGCTCGGCGTAGGCGTAGGTGGCCTGCATGATGCGGTTCCACAGGTCGCGGGCGCGCACCTCGCGGTAGACGGCGCCGTCGAACACCAGCGGCCAGGGGGCGTCGGCGTCGACCGCCGCCATGAAGGCGTCGGTGACCAGCACCGACAGATTGAACATGCGCAGGCGGCCGGGCTCGCGCTTGGCGTCGATGAACGCCTCGATGTCGGGATGGTCGCAGCGCAACGTCGCCATCATGGCGCCGCGCCGGGCGCCGGCGGACATGATGGTGCGGCACATGGCGTCCCAGACGTCCATGAACGACAGCGGCCCGGAGGCGTCGGCGCCGACCCCCTTCACGGGGGCGCCCTTGGGCCGCAGCGTCGAGAAGTCGTAGCCGATGCCGCCGCCCTGCTGCATGGTCAGGGCCGCCTCGCGCAGATGGGCGAAGATGCCGGACAGGCTGTCCTCGATCGTCCCCATCACGAAGCAGTTGAAGAGAGTGACGGACCGGCCCGTACCGGCGCCGGCGAGTATCCGCCCGGCCGGCAGGAAGCGGAAGTCTTCGAGGGCGTGGTAGAACGCCTCCGTCCAGTCCTCGGGACGGCTTTCCACGGCAGCGAGCGCTGCGGCCACGCGCCGCCACGTTTCCTCGACCGATTTGTCCACAGGTTCGCCGGCGGCCGTCTTCAGCCGGTACTTCATGTCCCAGATCTGCTGGGAAATGGCCGCGATTGCCGGCATGCGTTCTCCCCGTCTTCGGACCGCCGTCCCCGCCGGACCTCGGCGACGGCAAAAAACTACATACAAGACAGCGGCTTAGGAAGTCACTTCGGCGCCTGCGAAGGGACTGCGTGCGGTGCCGAAGGGAAGCCCGTTGCCGCGTCGGACAAGTGAAACATTTCGGTCACATGTCTTTTGAACAGGCCCCACTGACGAAGTGCGCACTTGACCCGATTTCCGCCCACAATTTTATCCACAGGCCGGTCATGACCCCGTGGACAGCACGGTTTCCGCGCTCTCGGCGGCCGGTCGCGGCGTTGCCGGACCGCCGGCGGCGACGGCGAGTCGGTCGGAGGACTCCTCCAGCCGCCGCTCCAGCTCGGCCATGACGGCGGCGCGCGACAGGCCGGGGGTGATGGGCGGCAGGATCTCGACGACGATGGTTCCCGGCCGCTTGACGAAGCTGCGGCGCGGCCAGTAGAGGCCGGAATTGAGCGCCACCGGCACCATCGGCAGCTTCAGCGTATCGTAGAGGGCGCCGACGCCGATGCGGTAGCCGCGGTAGGCTCCGGGCGCGGTGCGCGTTCCCTGGGGGAAGATGACGATGGGGCGCCCCTCGTCCTTCACCGATCGTGCGCCGTCGATCATGGAATTGAGCGCGCGGCCGCGGGCGCCGCGGTCGACGGCGATCATGCGCGCCTTGCGGGCGTACCAGCCCCAGATGGGAATCCACATCAGCTCCCGCTTCAGCACGATGGCGGGGTCGCCGAAGATGAGGTGCAGCTTCATCGTTTCCCAGGCCGACTGGTGCTTGGCGGCGACGATGTAGGCGCCGTCGCGCGGCAGGTTCTCCAGGCCGCGCACCTCGTAGTCCAGGCCGAGGATGGTGCGCTCCAGCCACGCCACCACCCGCAGGTACCAGCGCACCACCGCCACCATGCGCTGGCGCGGCAGCAGCAGCATCCACAGGAGTCCGAAACAGGCCAGCGTGGTCCAGCCGTAGAAGGCGACGTTGAAGAGCAGGGAACGCAGGACAAGCATACGCGTCGAACCGTCGGCAGGGGGATCAGGAATCGAGCAGCGCCTCGATCTCGAAACGCAGGAGCGCCACCAGATACTTGTTGTACTCGTTGATCAAGAGGTTAGCGTTGCCGCGCCGGAACCACCAGCGTTCCAGGTCCAGTCCCTCGGGCGCCACCGGGTGCGGAACGATGACGAGATCGGGCATCGCCATGCGGAATTCCAGCAGGCTGCGCCGCATGTGGTAGTTGGCGGTGACCAGGCGCAGCGACCGGTAACCCTGCTCCTCCATCCAGTCGGCCGTCTCGTAGGCGTTGCCGATGGTGTTGTCGGCGGCGTAGCCGAGGACGATGCAGCATTCGAGCTCGCCCGGGTCCTGGCGCGACAGGCGCAGCAGTTCCTGCACCTCGACGCCGTCGTAGACGCCGGAGACGAAGAGCTTGTGCGCCAGCCCCTCGGCCAGCAGCTCCAGGCCCTTCGACAGCCGGCCGCTGCCACCGGTCAGCACGACGATGGCGTCGGTGTGCGCCAGTCCCTCGGTGTCTCCGGTTGTCCGCGGACCGCCG
This sequence comes from Azospirillum sp. ST 5-10, assembly GCF_051225715.1. Taxonomy (NCBI): domain Bacteria; kingdom Pseudomonadati; phylum Pseudomonadota; class Alphaproteobacteria; order Rhodospirillales; family Azospirillaceae; genus Azospirillum; species Azospirillum sp. ST 5-10. The sequence continues at coordinate 75,942 of NZ_JBPJSP010000028.1, read as the reverse complement.
GGCGGGATCGTCTGGACGAACCACAGGAGGCCGCCGGCCCACGCCAGCACGACCAGCGCCAGCAGCTGCAGGAGACGGGTGAGGGTGCGGCCGATGCCGCCGCGGCGGCCGAAGTGCCGGGCCATGGTCAAGCGGCTCCCGTCACGGCAGGGTCTCCAGGGTGCGCATCACCGTGCGGCGCGCCGTCAGCACCGCGAGCGCGCCGGCGGCCAGCGGCACCAGGGCCAGGGCCGCCCACTGCGCGGCGGACAACGCGAAGTCCGGCATCAGGGTGGCGCGCAGACCGGTCGAGGCGCGGTGGACCGCCACCAGGGTGACGCCCGCCAGGGCCAGCCCGGCGAACCCGCCGCGCAGGCACAGGCCGAGCACGTGCGCCTCGAACTGGTGCGCGACGTAGCGGTCGGTGGCGCCCATCAGGTGCAGCAGCTCCACCACGTGGCGGTGGATCGCCAGCCCGGTGCGCACGGCGAACACCACGGCCATGATGCCGGCCCCGCCCACCAGCGCGACGATGCCGAGCGCCGCCAGCTCCACCGCCCGGGTGAAGGCGCGCAGATCGGCCAGCCAGGTCCCGTGGTCGTCGAGGCTGGAGCCCGGCACCGCCGACGTGAGGCGCTGCGCCAGGGCCGCCACGTCGACCTCCGGCGCGACGGAGACGTCGATGACGGTGGGAACGGGAAGGTCCGGGTCGTCGGCGGCGTCGGCGCCCAGCCACGGTTCGATGAGGCGGGCGGTCTCCGCCGCCGACAGCGGGTCGGCGGCGATCACCCCGGGGGTGCCGCGCAGGATGGCGAGCGCGGTCTCCACCCGTTCCGCCACCGGGGTGCCGCCGGGCCCGAGCATCGGCACCACCTGCACGGTGGCGCCGCCGGACAGCCCGCTGTCCCAGCGCGCCGCCATGTCCGCCACCATCATCTGGCCGGCGACGGCGAGGGCGGCGAGGTAGACCATCACCGCGGTGATCCAGGACAGGAAGCGGGCCGAGGGATCGTTGGCCAGGGGCAGATCGGAGCGCTTGCGGAACAGGCGTCGCATCGATGGTGGCGCTCCGCTCAGGCCGTGTGCCGGGCGCCGCCCGGCGGCAGGGCGTGCAGCTGGCCGTGCTCCAGGTGCAGGCGCGGATGCGCGAAACGATGGATCAGGGTCTCGTTGTGGGTGGCGATGAGCACGGTGGCCCCGAGCTTGTGCAGTTCCTCGAACAGGTAGAGCAGGCGCATGCCGATGCCGTCGTCGACGTTGCCGGTGGGCTCGTCGGCCAGCAGCAGGCGCGGCCGGTTGATCACCGAGCGGGCGATGGCGACGCGCTGCTGCTGGCCGCCCGACAGGGTCGATGGGCGGGCGTCGAGATGGTCGCCCAGCCCGACCCAGCCCAGCAGCTCGGTGCACTGGGCGACCACCTCCGCCTCCGGCGTGCCGGCCATGCGCAGCGGCAGCGCCACGTTGTCGAGGGCCGAGAGGTGGTCGAGCAGCTGGAAATCCTGGAACACCACGCCGATCTGCCGGCGCAGCGCCGGCAGTTCCCCGCGGTCCACCCGGGCCATGTCGCGGTCGAACAGCGTGACCAGGCCGCGAGTCGGCCGCAGCGCCAGATACATGAGCTTGAGCAGGGACGACTTCCCGGCGCCGCTGGCGCCGGTCAGGAAATGGAAGGAGCCCGGCGGCAGGGTGAAGGTGACGTCGCGCAGCACCTCCGGGCCGGTGCCGTAGCGCAGGCCGACGTTCTCGAAGCGAATCACGGTTCCACCACGGCCGCCTGGATGGCGGCTCTTGCAATCCTCGGCACGCGTGCGGCGACCATCGCACGCCGCGGGGCCGGCCGTCCACTGTGACCGCAGGGGCCCTTCCTTGCTTCGGTCGGCGCATTTACCTATAAGACATCTGCCATCTCCGTGACCGCGCGGCCCTCCCCATGATCATCTCCTGCCCGATGTGCTCGACGCGGTACACCGTTCCCGATTCGGCGGTGGGATCGGAGGGCAAGAAGGTCCGCTGCAGCCATTGCGGCCACACCTGGTACGAATACCCACTGCACGGTCCGGGCGGGCTGGCCGCCGGCGACGGCGACATGGCGACCATCGCCGCGGTCCGGACGCGGGCGCCGGAGGACGTCGTCGCCGCCGCGCGCTCCGGCGGCCGGCGCGGCGGGCTGGCGCCCTGGCTGGGGCTGGCCGTTCTGGTGGTTGCGCTGGGGGCCGGCGGCGTCCTGCTGCGGGGCGAGGTGGTGCGCCTGTGGCCAGCCACGGCGCTGCTCTACCAGACCGTGGGGCTGCCGGTGGAACCGCCGGGCGCCGGGCTGCAACTGCAGAACGTGCGCTCGGAGCAGCGCGAGGCCGAAGGGGCACCGCTGCTCGTCGTCGAAGGGCAGATCGTCAACGTTTCCGAATCCGAACGGCCGGTGCCGGGGGTGGTCGCCGTATCCCTCGATCCGACGCGCAAGCCGGTCGCCGAATGGGACATCGAGGTGTCGTCGGACCGCCTGCTGCCCGGCGAGATCGCCACCTTCCACTCCGCCCGCCGCGACCCCGGCGACGTCGCCGAGGTGATGATCACCTTCAAAGGCCGCTGATGGGCAAAGGCCGCTGATGGGCACGCAGCGATGAGGGCGCCGGAGGCGTTGCCGGAGCGCGCCGCCGCCTACCCGGAGCTGCGCTACATGGGGTCGAAGCGGCGGCTGCTGCCCTGGCTGCACGGCGTGCTGGCCGGGCTACCCTTCGACAGCGCCCTCGATCCGTTCGCCGGCAGCGGCTGCGTCGCCTACCTGATGAAGGCTATGGGCAAGCGGGTGGTGGCGTCGGACTTCCTGAACGTCGCCGCCACCATCGCCGAGGCGACGGTCGAGAACGCCCGCTGCCGGCTCGGCGCCAAGGCGCTGGCGCGGCTGACGGCGCCGGCACCGGGCGCCGACGACTTCATCGAGCGCACCTTCACCGGCATCTTCTTCACCCCCGACGACCTGCGCTTCCTCGACCGCGTCTCGGCCAACCTCGCCCGGCTGGCGCACCCGCACGAGCAGGCGCTGGCGCGCGCCGCCCTGGTCCGCTCCTGCCTGAAGAAGCAGCCGCGCGGCGTGTTCACCGTGTCGGGGGACCTCAGCCACTACGACGACGGGCGGCGCGACCTGCGCCTGTCGCTGGCCGAGCACTTCGCCGAGCAGGTCGCCGCCTTCGACGCCGTGGTCTTCGACAACGGCCGCGAGAACGTCGCCCTGTGCGGCGACGTCTTCGCCGCCGAGGCCGGCGCCGACCTCGTCTATCTCGACCCGCCCTACGTGCCGCGCGCCGACGACAACTGCTACATCAAGCGCTACCATTTCATCGAGGGGCTGTCCTGCTACTGGCGGGGGCTGCGCATCCTCGAGGGCACCAAGGTGCGCAAGATCGAGAAGCGCTACACGCCCTTCTCCTACCGGCGCACCGCCCTCGACGCCTTCGACCGCATGTTCGCGCGGTTCCGCGACAGCATCGTCGTGCTGTCCTACGGCTCCAACGGCTTTCCCGACCGCGACCGGCTGGTCGAGCTGCTGGGCCGCTACAAGAGCCGCGTCCAGGTCCACGCCCGGCCGCACCGCTACCATTTCGGCACCCACGACGCGGTGCGCCGCGCCGAGGTGCAGGAATACCTCATCGTGGGAACCTAGGATGGAAGTCGTCGCCCAGAGCCTGGACGAGCTGCTCGACGCGTTGCGGCCGCTGGCGGTGGACTGGCGGGACCCGACGGCGCTGCGCGTCATCGACCGCATCGAGGCGCTGCCGGTCAAGGCCACCTACGGCGCCGCCGACCTGCGCAGCCTGCTGACCACCACCGGCTTCGACGACGCCATGCTGATCTGCCGCCTGTTCCTCGGCCTCTCCAAGGACCAGTTCACGGCCGCCCTGACGGAGGCGCTGGGCGAGGGGGGCACCGGCGTCAAGGCGTGGCAGGCCGACCGCGAGCGGTTCGTGACGGCGCTGGTGGACCTCGGCGTGCCCGACGCCATGGCGGCGGAGGTGAACCGGCCGCTGCGCTGGAGCGACGTGCTGGTGGAGCGGCTGCGCAGCGGCCGCGGCAGCGCCATCGCCGGGCAGAAGCGCGGGCGCGGCGTCGAGGACTTCGCCGAGGCGATCGTGCGCCGGGTCTTCGGCGGCCGCTTCGAGGCGCGCTGCACCTTCACCGGCAGCCGCGGCCTGCGCGCCAAGTGCGACTTCGCCGTGCCGTCGCGGGCGGCGCCGCGCATCCTGGTGGAGGCCAAGGGCTACGGCGCCACCGGCTCGAAGATGACCGACATCATCGGCGACATCGAGAAGATCATCGCCGCCAAGCGCCCCGACACGGCGCTCCTGTTCTTCACCGACGGGCTGACCTGGCGGCAGCGCCGCAGCGACCTCAAGAAGATCGTCGAATACCAGAACGACGGCGCCATCACCCGCATCTACACCCAGGCGCTGGCCGACCGCTTCGAGGCCGACCTGGAGCGGCTGCGTCTGGAGTTCGGCCTGCCGGCGCCCGAGGTGGACGGGCAGGGGACGCTGGGGCTCGCATGACGGGCGGCCTCACGGCCGCAGCCGGTAGACTCCCGGCCGCCTGACGTCGGCGCTGACGGCGGCGCAGCCGCCGAGCTGCGGGCCGACCGGCAGTTCGCCGTAGGCGGCCACGACGCCCTCGCCGTTGAGGCGGCCGACGAAGCCCGGCTCGCGGCCGCGCGCCACCCAGGCGAATCCCAGCCAGGTCTGCCGCACCGGCTCGCCGCCGGCCCGCACCACCGCGGCGAACGCCGCGTCCCCGGGGGTGCCCGGCGGGAAGACGGCGAGCACCGTGCCGCCCGTCTCCGGCGGCAGCGCCGCCTCCCGCAGGGCCAGCGCCATCGCCCCCAGCCACGCCGCCAGCACCGCGGCGCCGAGCGCCAGCGCCACGCCGTGGCCGGCCGGTGCGGCGGGGGCAGGGACGGCCATGGCTTAGGCCGGCACCGAGGCGAGCCGGGCGCCGGCCGGCCGTTCGGCGATGGGCCAGTGGACGACGGCGGCGAACAGGCCGAGCGCCACGCTCATCCACCACACCGCGTCGTAGGAGCCGACCCGCTCGTACAGCACGCCGCCCAGCCACACGCCGAGGAAGGCGCCGACCTGGTGGCTGAAGAAGACGACGCCGAACAGCATGCCGAGGTAGCGGGTGCCGAACATCAGCGCCACCAGCCCGGAGGTCGGCGGCACCGTCGACAGCCACAAGAGCCCCATGGCGGCGGAGAACGCCAGCACCGAGACGGTCGTCACCGGCAGCAGCACGAACAGGGCGATGGCCACCGCCCGGGCGAAGTAGATCCAGCACAGCATGGTGCGCTTGCTCATCCTCGTCCCCAGCACGCCCGCCGCGTAGGAGCCGACGACGTTGGACAGCCCGACCAGCGCCACCGCCCAGGCGGCGAGGCCGGGCGGGGCGCCGACGTCGGTGAGATAGGGCGGCAGGTGCACGGTGATGAAGGCGAGATGGAAGCCGCAGACGAAGAAGCCGGCCACCAGCAGGCGGTAGCTGCCGTGGCCCAGCGCCTGGCGCAGCGCCTGCAGGGCCGACAGGTCCGGCTCGCCGAGGGCGGCAGCGGGATGGCCGTAGCGGCCGCCGGCCAGCGCCGTCGCCAGCAGCGGCACCAGGGCGAAGAAGCCGCCCAGCAGGACCAGCGCCGTCTGCCAGCCGTAGGCGGCGATGAAGGCCTGGCCCATGGGGGCGAACAGGAACTGGCCGAGCGAGCCCGCCGCGGTGGCGATGCCGGCCGCCCACGACCGCCGCTCCGGCGGCAGGTGGCGGCCGAAGGCGGCGATGACGATCGGGAAGGAGGCGCCGGCCAGGCCCAGCCCGACCATGACGCCGGCGGTCAGGTGCAGCACCAGCGGCGCGTCGGCCATCCCCGTCAACGCCACGCCGACGCCGTAGAGGACGCCGCCGCCGGCCAGCACCCGCGCCGGGCCGAAGCGGTCGGCGATGGCGCCGGCGAACGGCTGGCCGAGCCCCCACAGGATGTTCTGGATGGCCAGGGCGAGCGCGAAGATGTCGCGTCCCCAGCCGTTGGCTTCCGACAGCGGCGCGTTGAACAGGCCGTAGCTGGAGCGCACGCCGAAGCCGATGAGGGAGATCAGGCAGCCGCAGGCGACGACGATCTGAATGGTGCGCCAGCCCTGGCGCGGCGGTCCGGAATCCGGAATGGTGGTGCTCATGGTCCCTCCCCTCGACCGGTGCGCGCGGACGGCGGCCGGCCGTTGTCAGCGGGCAGGATAGGTGCGCCCCAGACTTTCCGCAAATTCATAAGCGGAAACCCGATCATTCCGCTGCGGAATGCAACGGCGTCAGTTCGCCGGTCAGGCTGTCCTCCAGGCAGTCGAACACCCGGGCGACGCGGCCGGCGCGGCGCGACCGCGCCAGCCAGACGGCGACGGTCAGGCCGAAGCCGGGGACCGTCATCGGCACGAGCCGCCCGCTGACCGCCGAATCGGCGAGCAGGCGCAGCGGCGCCACGCCGAAGCCGACGCCGCGCGCCGCCAGCGACAGCAGCATCGTCTGGTCGAAGGCCTCGACCAGCACGTTGAGGGCGCCGCCGCCGCGCGCCACCGCCCGCTCCAGCGTCGTGCGGTAGCCGCAGCCCTCGGGCTGCAGCACCCAGCCGGCGGCGTTCATGGCGTCGAGGGAGCGGCCGTGGCGGGCGATCAGCTCCGGCGTGCCGACGACGTGCACCTCCTCCAGCACCAGCCGCCGCCCCTCCACGTCGGGCGGCAGCTCCTCGCGCGCCGGCAGCAGCAGCAGCGCCCCGTCGAGCGCGCCGGCGTCGATCTGGGCGAGCAGGGCGGCGCTCCAGTCGGACTGCAGACGGACGACCAGCTTGGGGAAGTCGCTGCGCAGCCGGTCGAGCGCGGCGCCGGCCAGCAGCCGCGCCAGCACGTGCGACGCGCCGAGGCGCAGCAGCCCCTGCGGATCGCTGCCGCCGGTGAAGGCGTCGGCGAAGGCGTCGACCTCGCGCAGCACACGCCGGCAGTGCGCGAGCGCCAGCTCGCCGTCGCGGGTGAGGGTGAGCGGCTTGGTCTGGCGGTCGAACAGCGCCGCGCCGATCTCGGCCTCCAGGCGCTGGATCAGGCGCGACACCGCCGATTGCGTCAGGTTCAGGCGGTTGGCCGCCTCCTGCACCGAGCGCGCCTCGGCGACCGCGATGAAGGTTCGGATCTCGTTCAGTTTCATGGCGCCGGCCGCTGGCGTGATGCGGAACGAGTGTCGGAGCGGGGTGGCGTCCTGTCAAGGAGCGGGCTAGGCTCGGGGCGTTCCCAGCAGCCGATCCCGGATGTCATGACCGAATCCTCCCCCCGCCCCGGCCGTTCCGAGCGCGAATACCCCGACCGCCCCTGGGTCGGGGTGGGGGTGATCGCCTGGCGCGGCGAGCGGGTGCTGCTGATCCGCCGCGGCAAGGCGCCGCGCCAGGGCACCTGGAGCCTGCCGGGCGGTGCGCAGCACCTCGGCGAAACCGTCTTCCAGACCGCCGTGCGGGAGATGCGGGAGGAGACGGGACTGGCGGTGACGCCCTACGAGGTGGTCACCGTCGTCGACGCCGTCACCCGCGACGGCGCGGGCGCCGTCCAGTACCATTACACGCTGGTGGAGGTCGCCGCCGAGGCGGCCGGGGAGGGCGAGGCGGTGTGCGCCGACGACGCCCTGGAGGCGTGCTGGGCGACGGTGGAGGAGGCGGCCGCCCTCGTCCCCTGGGACGAAACGGCGAAGGTCATCCGTCTGTCGGCTGCGCGGCGTTGCGGGCGATGAAGTCCGGCACGTCGGCGCGCGGCATCGGCCGCGCCATCAGATAGCCCTGGGCGTGGTCGCAGCGGTAGGCGCGCAGGAACAGGAGCTGCTCGGTCGTCTCGACCCCCTCGGCGACCACCTCCAGTCCGAGGGCGTGGGCCATGGCGATCACCCCGTGGACGATCGCCGCGGCGTCGCGGTCCTCCACCATGGCCTGGACGAAGTGCTTGTCGATCTTGAGCGACTCCACCGGCACCTTGCGCAGCAGGGTCAGCGACGAGTAGCCGGTGCCGAAATCGTCCAGCACCAGCCGCACCCCGGCGCCGCGCAGCTCCAGCAGCGATTCGCGCGCCGCCTCGCCGTGCTCGAACAGCGCCGTCTCCGTCAGCTCCAGCTTCAGGTGCGCGGCCGGCAGGCCGGTATCGGCGAGCACGCCCAGCACGCCGCGCGCCAGACCCGGCACCTCCAGCTGCCGCGCCGACAGGTTGACCGCCACCGGCACGTCGGTCAGGCCGTCGTGCGCCCAGGCGGCCGCCGTCTCGCAGGCGGTGCGCAGCACCCAGTCGCCCAGCCGGTGGATGGCCTCGCCCCCCTCGGCCATGGGGACGAAGACGTCGGGCGGGATGACGGTGCCGTCCGACAGGCGCCAGCGCACCAGCGCCTCGAAGCCGGTGAGCCGGCCGCCGTGGGTGTCGACCTGCGGCTGCCAGGCGAGATAGAGCTCGTCGCGGGCGATGGCCTCGCCCAGGCGCTCGGCAAAGGCGTCGTGCTGCTCGTCGGCCGCCATGGCGCCGAGCACCCCCGCCTCCGTCAACGCCTTGAACCCCGCCACCATGCCGCCTCCCTTGGACCGCCCGATTCGGGTCAACATCCAAAGCCCGCTTTCGTCGTCCTGTCCTGCGGCGGTACTGTGCGCGGGCAGCCTTGGTTACGAAAGCGTTAATAGGAGGCGGCGCGGTGACAAGATTGGGCGCCGGCGCTCGGCCGCATCGGACGAAAAAAGGGGCCGCGTCCGTTGCGGACGCGGCCCCGTCCGGGCCTTATCCCGTCGAGCGGGCGGGTCAGAAGTCCATGTCGGCCCCGGGCGCCGGGCCGGCCGGCTTCTTTTCCGGCAGCTGGGCGACCATGGCCTCGGTGGTGATCAGCAGGCCGGCCACCGAGGCGGCGTCCTGCAAGGCGGTGCGCACCACCTTGGCGGGGTCGATGATGCCGGCCTTGACGAGGTCGCCGTATTCGCCCTTCTGGGCGTCGTAGCCCCAGTTCGGGTCGTCGCTCTCGGCGATCTTGCCGATGACGATCGAGCCGTCGACGCCGGCGTTCACGGCGATCTGGCGCACCGGCGCGGTGAGGGCGCGGCGGACGATGTCGACGCCGACGCGCTGGTCGTCGTTGGCCGGCTTGACGCCGTCGAGCACGCGCACGGCGCGGGCCAGCGCCACGCCGCCGCCCGGCAGGATGCCCTCCTCGACGGCCGCGCGGGTGGCGTGCAGCGCGTCGTCGACGCGGTCCTTGCGCTCCTTCACCTCGACCTCGGTGGCGCCGCCGACGCGGATGACGGCCACGCCGCCGGCGAGCTTCGCCAGACGCTCCTGCAGCTTCTCGCGGTCGTAGTCCGAGGTGGTCTCCTCGATCTGCGCACGGATCTGGGTGCAGCGGGCCTGGATCGCCGCCTTCTCGCCGACGCCGTCGACGATCGTGGTGTCGTCCTTGGTGATGACCACCTTGCCGGCGCGGCCCAGCATGTCGACGGTGACGTTCTCGAGCTTGATGCCGAGCTCTTCGCTGATGACCTGGCCGCCGGTGAGGACGGCGATGTCCTCGAGCATCGCCTTGCGGCGGTCGCCGAAGCCCGGCGCCTTGACGGCCGCGACCTTCAGGCCGCCGCGCAGCTTGTTGACCACCAGGGTGGCCAGCGCCTCGCCCTCGACCTCCTCGGCGACGATCAGCAGCGGCTTGCCCGACTGCACCACCGTCTCCAGGACGGGGACGATGGCGGTGATGCCCGACAGCTTCTTGTCGTGGATGAGGATGTAGGGGTCCTCCAGCTCCACCTGCATCTTGTCGGCGTTGGTGACGAAGTAGGGCGAGGTGTAGCCGCGGTCGAACTGCATGCCCTCGACGACCTCGAGCTCGGTGTCGAGCGACTTGGCCTCCTCGACCGTGATGACGCCCTCGTTGCCGACCTTCTCCATGGCGCGGGCGATCATCGCGCCGATGTCGGCCTCGCCGTTGGCCGACACGGTGCCGACCTGGGCGATCTCCTCGTTGGTGGTGACCTTCTTGGCGCGGCCCTTGAGGTCGGCGACCACGGCCTCGACGGCCATGTCGATGCCGCGCTTCAGGTCCATCGGGTTGAGGCCGGCGGCCACCGCCTTGGCCCCCTCGCGGACGATGGCCTGGGCGAGAACCGTCGCCGTGGTGGTGCCGTCGCCGGCCGCGTCGGCGGTCTTCGACGCGACCTCACGCACCATCTGGGCGCCCATGTTCTCGAACTTGTCGGCCAGCTCGATCTCCTTGGCGACGGTCACGCCGTCCTTGGTGATCCGCGGCGCGCCGAACGACTTCTCGATGACCACGTTGCGGCCCTTCGGGCCCAGCGTCACCTTCACGGCGTCGGCGAGGATGTCCACGCCGCGCAGCATCTTCTCGCGAGCGCCCGTGGAGAACTTGACGTCCTTGGCAGCCATGATAGCGGTCCTCCCTTACGCAGCCTTCCTGGTCACGCCGGCCTCGCCCTCGATGACGCCGAGGATGTCGCTCTCCTTCATGATCAGGTAGTCCTCGCCGTCGACCTTCACCTCGGTGCCCGACCACTTGCCGAAGAGCACGCGGTCGCCCGCCTTGACGTCGAGCGGGAGCAGCCGGCCGCTCTCGTCGCGCGCGCCGGCGCCGACGGCGACCACCTCGCCCTCCTGCGGCTTTTCCTTGGCGGTGTCGGGGATGATGATGCCGCCCTTGGTCTTGCTGTCCGACTCCAGGCGGCGGACCAGAACGCGGTCGTGCAGCGGTTTGAACGCCATGAATTGACACTCCTTGTCCTAAGCGAATGTCGCGATGATCAAGCACTCCCCAGGGGACGCGCTTTCGGATGGCCGAATTAATGAAGTGAAAATGTCTTGTCAATAGGGGAGAGGCAGAAAAAATCAGGAGGGAATTCTACGATTACATCGGCAGCGCGCAAGCGCCTCGAGCCGGCGGGGCGCCGAGGCCGGCCGGCGAGGCGAGGACAGCGATGAGGAATGCGTCTACTGCAGGGGCGGCCGGAGCGGCATCGTACACCTCCTCGACGGAGCGGGGGGACACCGAAGCGGCGCAGATGTAGGCGAGCGCCGGCGGCGGTCAAGAGGCCGGCCGGTGCGGAACGGCGGACGGCGCGCGGGCGGTCGCGGCAGGGAGCGGCGCCGTCACATCCCCTGGGCCGTCAGCGCCGCCTGGGTCCGGTTGCGGACGCCGAGGAGGCGGAGGATGGCGGTGACGTGAACCTTCACCGTCCCCTCGGTGAGGCCCAGCTCGTGGGCGATCTGCTTGTTGGACTTGCCCTCGCGCAGACGCGTCAGGACCTCGCGCTGGCGGGGCGTGAGCTGGTCGTTGGCCCCGGTCGCGGTGGCGGTCAGCGGGTCGTCGGGCGCGGCGTCGGCCGACGTCAGCAGGTCGCCGCGAATCGCCTGGGCCGGGACGTAGATGCCGCCGTTGAGCACCAGCTCCAGCGCCCCCATCAGCACCTTGGCGCTGGAGGATTTGGGAATGTAGCCGGCCGCCCCGTTCTCCAGCGCCTCCAGCAGGTCGCTGCGCCGTTCGGAGCCGGAGACGACGACGAGCAGCGCCTTGGGCAGCCGGGCGTGGATCTGCCCGAGGTCGGAGAAGCCGGTCCAGCCGGGCATGCCGAGGTCGAGCAGGATGAGGTCGAACGGCAGCTCCCCGTCGCACAGGGTTCGCACCTCGTCGAAAGTCCCCGCCTCGTGAAACGCCATGTTCTCCTTGAACTGCGACAGCAGACGCCGCAGCCCGTCCCGGAACAGCAGATGGTCGTCGGCGATCAATACGTTCATCGGGAAAGCCCTTTGCGGGGTCTGGGCCGGGCGAATGTTCGACTGGTTGACCTTGCGATGACGCCGTTCAAGGCGGTTTCTGGAGCTTGGGCGTGATTTGTACTTAATGCGTGCATCGGGAAACGGTAAAGAGGGCTTTTGGTGTTATGCCGCCCCACATAGGCCGTTCGAAGGCCGCGGCAATCGTACGGGCGCACGGAATGGGCCGGCCGTCGTGACGGCGGCCGGCCCGTTCCGTGCATACCCGGAGGCTGCCCGTCGCGTCAGGCGATGGTGGCGCTGACCGGGCGCTCTTCGGCCGGCTGGTCGCCGATGCCGTTGTTGAGGGCCCAGATGGCGGCCTGGGTGCGATTGGAGGCGTTGATCTTGCGCAGCAGGCTCTTCAGGTGGACCTTCACCGTCGCCTCGGTGATGTTGAGATGATTGGCGATCATCTTGTTGGAGTTGCCGCTGAGCAGGCAGCGCAGGATCTGCACCTCGCGCTGCGACAGCCCCTTGCGGCGGGCCGGCAGCTCGGGGCCGGCGTCGGTGGCGCGGCCGCTGACCAGCAACTCGGCGAGGTGGGTGGGGAACACCTTCTCGCCCATCATGACCAGGCGCAGCGACTGCATCAGCGCCTCGCAGGCGATGTCCTTCATCAGGTAGCCGTCGGCGCCGGCGCCGAGCGCGCCCGACAGGCGGCGGGTGCACAGCTCGCTGGTCAGGATGACGACGCGGATGTCGGGATTCTGCGCGCGCAGGGTGCGCATCGCGTCCACTTCCTCGTCCCCGCCGTTGGCGAGATCGACGAGGATGAGGTCGGGGCGGGTTCCGGTCGCGTCGACCATCGAGACTCCCTCGCGCAGGTTGCCGGCTTCGCCGACCACCTTGAAGGCCGAGCTGTCGAACAGGCGCTTCATGCCTTCGCGGAAGAGCTTGTTCGTATCGATGAGGAAAACGTTCACGGGATCCATCGTCGTCGAGCCGCCTTTGCTTAGGTTTGCGTCTGCTTAGGTTCGCGTCGAGAGCGCGCCCCATGTTGGGCGCGTCGGCGTGGTTCCGAAGCGCGGCGCAGCCGACGGGCGCGCCACTTTCGGTCCCGGAGGCACCGTTTCGAGGAAGACAGTAACCCGGAATTGAGCGACAGAAAATTTCTCAAAAGGCGTGGGCGTCATGGAAATGGGCATATGCCGTAAGCCGGGATGAATGAAAGTTCTCGTAGGAAGGTAACGTACCTCCGACGTTGGAATAAATAAGGCAGACCACGCCGCCCCCGATAGGGAGGGGATTGCCCCGCGTTCGATGAAAATCTGCCGCCTTTCAGGGAGCTTCTTCCCAGTTCAGAGGTGGGAGAGGAGATGTCGGGGGTACGGCGCATGCAGGGGTGACCGATCGCCGCCGCTGCTGTTCCCAGGGACGCAGGCACGACCTGCCCGGGAACCATCCCGTTCCACGAGCCACAATCCAGGAGGAATTCCATGCGTTGGACCACCGCGTCCGCGGCGACGCTCGCCCTGTTGCTGGCCGGCCCCGCCTTCGCCCAGTCGACCGGCTCTCCTTCCACCGGCTCTCCCTCGGCGGGGGCGACCGCCACGCAGCCCCACCGCTCGTCGGATTCCATGAACAGCGGCGCCACCAGCGGCACGACGTCCGGTTCGCAGGCCGGAACGGGTTCGGCCGGCGGCGCCGTGTCCGCCATGACGCAGCAGAAGCTGCAGGACGCCATGAAGCAGGCCGGCTTCCAGAACATCCAGGTGCTGGATACCGCCTATCTCGTCCAGGCGCGCACCCAGGACGGCGACATGGTGATGATGGTCATCAACCCGCCGCCCGCCGCCGCCGGCACCTCGTCGGGGATGTCCACCGGTTCGGGCCAGTCCGGCTCGTCCGCCACGGGCGCCGGTTCCCAGGGCGGAACCACCCAGGGCAAGAGCCAGTAGGCCATCGCCGCTCCCCGCCGGCCGCCCCGCGCGGCCGGCGGGATTTGCGCGCCGGCCGACCCATGGCCTTCGACAGGGGCGCACGGGTGCGCTATATCGCACCCATGTCCGATCCCTATCTCGACGACGATCCCCTGAACGATGCGGTGCCGCCGGTCCCGGCGCCGGCCCCCCGCTACGCCTATCTCGACGGACTCAACCCGTCGCAGCGCGAAGCGGTGGAGGCGCTGGACGGTCCCGTGCTGGTGCTGGCCGGCGCCGGCACCGGCAAGACCCGGGTGCTGACCACCCGGCTGGCGCACCTGCTGATGACGCGCCGCGCCGCCCCCTTCCAGATCCTGGCGGTGACCTTCACCAACAAGGCGGCGCGCGAGATGCGCGAGCGCGTGGCGTCGCTGGTGGGGGTCGAGCCGGAGGGCTGGTGGCTCGGCACCTTCCACGCGCTCGCCGCCCGCATCCTGCGCCGCCACGCCGAGCTGGTCGGGCTGAAGTCGAACTTCACCATCCTCGACACCGACGACCAGATCCGGCTGATCAAGCAGCTGCTGGAGGCCGACGGGATCGACCACAAGAAGTGGCCGGCCCGCCAGGTGCTGGGCGTCATCGAGCGCTGGAAGGACCGCGGCCTGACGCCCGACCGGCTGGCCGATTCCGACGGCGGCGAGGTGGCGGGGGGACGCACGGTGGCGCTGTACCGCGCCTACCAGGACCGCCTGCGCACCCTCAACGCCTGCGACTTCGGCGATCTGCTGCTGCACACCCTGGTGATCTTCCAGAGCCACGCCGACGTGCTGGCGGATTACCATCGCAAGTTCCGCTACATACTCGTCGACGAGTATCAGGACACCAACGTCGCCCAGTACCTGTGGCTGCGCATCCTCTCCCAGGGGCACCGCAACATCTGCTGCGTCGGCGACGAGGACCAGTCGATCTACGCCTGGCGCGGCGCCGAGATCGGCAACATCCTGCGCTTCGAGACCGACTTCCCCGGCGCGCGCATCGTCAAGCTGGAGCAGAACTACCGCTCCACCGGCCACATCCTGGCGGCCGCCACCGGGATCATCGCCCACAACCAGGGGCGGCTCGGCAAGACCCTGTGGACCGACGCCGACAGCGGCGATCTCGTGCGCCTCAAGGCGGTGTGGGACGGCGAGGAGGAGGCGCGCTGGGTCGGCGACGAGATCGAATCGCTGCAGCGCCTCGGCGTCTCGCTCGGCGCCATGGCGGTGCTGGTGCGCGCCGGCTTCCAGACCCGCGAATTCGAGGAGCGGTTCATCACCCTGGGCCTGCCCTACAAGGTGATCGGCGGTCCGCGCTTCTACGAGCGCCAGGAGATCCGCGACGCGCTGGCCTATCTGCGCGTCGTCTTCTCGCCCGACGACGACCTCGCCTTCGAGCGCATCGTCAACGTGCCCAAGCGCGGCATCGGTCCGGCGGCGCTGCAGACCCTCTACCAGGCCGGCCGCGCCCGCGGCGTGTCGCTCGTCGAGGCGGGCTGGGGCCTGACCGAGACGGACGAGCTGAAGCCCAAGGTGCGCAACACCGTGCGCGGCCTGCTGCAGGACTTCTTCCGCTGGCGCACCTTGGCCGCCACCATGCCGCACACCGATCTGGCGCGCCTCGTGCTGGACGAGTCCGGCTACACCCGGATGTGGCAGGAGGACAAGTCGCCCGAGGCGCCGGGCCGGCTGGAGAACCTCAAGGAGCTGATCACCGCCATGGCGGAGTTCGAGAACCTCGGCGGCTTCCTCGAGCACGTCAGCCTGGTCATGGAGAACGCCGAGGCGGCGGGGACCGAACAGGTGACCCTGATGACCCTGCACGGCGCCAAAGGGCTGGAGTTCGACATCGTCTTCCTGCCGGGCTGGGAGGAGGGGGTGTTCCCCAACCAGCGGGCTCTCGACGAGAACGGCATCGCCGGCCTGGAGGAGGAGCGGCGCCTCGCCTACGTCGGGCTGACCCGCGCGCGCAAGCGCGCCCACATCAGCCACGCCGCCAACCGCCGCCTCTACGGCAACTGGGTCAGCGCCATCCCGTCGCGCTTCGTCGACGAGTTGCCGCCCGAGCATGTGGAGGCCGACGCCGCCGGCGGGCTGTTCGCCGGCGCGGGCGCCGCCGCCGGGTACCGGGACGGCGGGGCGAGCGCCTTCTTCCGCGGGGCGTCGCGCCAGCCGCCGGCGCCGCGCGGCGTCACCTTGGAGGGCACCGCCTTCCACGTCGAGCCGCGCAGCCGCCCCGACGCCCCCTTCGCCAAGGGTGCCCGCGTCTTCCACCAGAAGTTCGGCTACGGCACGGTGACCCGCGTCGACCAGGACAAGCTGGAGGTCGCCTTCGACCAGGCCGGCGCCAAGCGGGTGATGGACAGCTTCGTCGTGCCGGCGGACAAGGCGGGGTAGCGCCCGCCCGCCTCACGTCACGGGGTAGGGGCCGTCGGCGAAGGCGTCGGCGTGATAGCCCTTGCTGCCGACGGCGCGCGCCAGCGGGCTGCGGAAATCCTCCCCGTCGCGCAGCCGGTCGAGGACGTGGCGGAAGTCGTGCCGCGGCCGCCATCCCAGGTCGGCCCGGGCGCGCTCGTTGACGTAGACCCGGTCGATCCGCGGGAACAGCCGCCAGCCGCGGGCCGCGAACAGCGCCTCGCAGTCGGGAAAGAGGCGGCGGACGACCGCCGGGGCGTCGTGCCGCAGCGCCGCCAGGTCGCCCGGGGCGAAGGGCGTCGTCGCCGAGACGACGTAGCGGCCGAAGCCGATGGCGCGCGCCTTGGCGACCGCCAGGAGATGGGCGTCGACGACGTCGGCGAGGTCGACGCGGCGGTGGAGAAGCTCGTTGGCCTGGAGGTTGTCCGGCGGGTAGGCGTCGCGGACGGCGGGGTCGTCGTCGGCTTCCGGGAAGAAGCGGGAGGTCCGCAGCACGACCACCGGCAGGCCGTGCCGGCGGGAGAAGAGCTCGCACAGGCTTTCCGCCGCGACCTTGGTCACGCCGTAGATGTTCTTGGGGACCGGCGCGACCGTCTCGGTGATCCACGCCGCCGGTTCGCCGGCGGCCGGCGAGAGGGCGGCCCCGAAGGCGCTGGTCGTGCTGGTGAAGACGAAGGCGCCGACGCCGGCGGCCACCGCCTCCTCCAGCAGGACCAGCGTCCCGGTGACGTTGGTGTCGACGAAGTCCTGGGCGGTGTGGGTGGCGACGTGGGGCTTGTGCAGGGTCGCCGCGTGGATGACGGCGTCGACGCCAGCCAGCCAGCGCCGGACGTCGGCGCGGTCGCCGATCGAGCCGACCCGGTCGGTGAAGGCCGACGCCTTGACGTCGACCCCCAGCGCCGGCCGTCCCTGCGCGCGCAGGCTCCGCATCAGTCCCTCGCCGAGATGCCCGGCGCTTCCGGTCACGAGTACGGTCATGGCGGCTCCAGGCGGGGCGGCTCCAGGCGGGGTGGTTCCAACGGCGGCGTGGCGGACGGCGATCGCGGCAGGCCGGAGGATGGCACTCTTCGGCCGCCGGGAAAAGGGCGGTGGCGGAAGCCGCCGCGGCTGCATCGTCCGATTGCCGGAGGCGACCCGCTTGCCGGAGGCGATCCGCTCCCCACATCTTCAAGGAGAGGTTTGATCCAACCGACGTGAAGGGGATGCGTCCGATGCCGGAGCTGCCGATTGCCGCCGTTGCCTGGTACGCCTGCGGGATCGCCGGGTTCCTCTACTGGTGGGCCGACGAGGCGGACACCGACCGGCGGCTGCTCCGGGACGCCCTGGTGGTCGGCCTGCTGGGGCCGGTCACGGTGCTGGCGGGCCTGCTGATCCGCCACGGGCTGCGGCCGCACGAGACGGCCGGCGAACTGCGGCCGATCCGCGTGCGCAGCGACGATCATCGCCGCGACCGCCGCCGGCGCTGAGGGCGCCCGCCGGGATCAGACGGGCGGCGCCTGCCGCCCTGGCACCCGCACGGTGAACACGGCGCCGCGGCCGGGCCGGGACAGGACGTCGATGCGGCATCCCAGCAGGCGGGCCAGCCGGGCGACCGTCGCCAGCCCGAGGCCGAGGCCCTTGCTGCGGTCGCGCTCGGGGTTGCCGACCTGATAGAAGTCCTCGAAGATCAGCCGTTTGCGATCGGCGGGGATGCCCGGGCCGGTGTCCTGCACCTTGATCGCGACGTCGTCCCCGGCGTGCCGGCAGGCCAGCAGCACCGTGCCCTCGGTGGTGTACTTCAGGGCGTTGTGCAGCAGGTTCGCGACGATGCGGCCGAGCATCTCGGGATCGCTGCGGATCTCCGCCGGGCAGGTCCGCACCCGCAGGTCCAGCCCCTTGCGCTCGGCCTCGGCGCGCGCCTCGCCGGCCAGGCGCTCGAGCAGGGCGTCGAGGCGGACGGGCGCCGCCTGGGGGTGCGCCGTCCCGGATTCCAGCGCGGCGATGTCCATGATCGCGTTGAGCTGGCGCTGCACGATGTCGAAGGCGTCGTGCGCCCCGGTCAGCATCGGCCCCTGGGTCTCCTTCCCCGCGTGCTCGGCGACCAGGTGGAGGTAGATGCCCAGAGTCTGCAGCGGCTGGCGCAGGTCGTGGCTGGCCGCCGCGAGAAAGCGCGTCTTGGCGGCGTCGGCATGCTCGGCCTCGGCCCGCGCCCGCGCCGCAGCGGCGTAGCTCGCCTCCAGGGCGGCCGCCCGCTCGCGCTCCACCAGCAGCGACCGGGTCACCGCCATCAGCAGCAGCGAGATCATCAGGCCGGCCATCAGCATCACCGCCGGGGCGGTGCGGTCGATCGTGCCGTCGAACGCCGGCGTCGAGCGGACGTCGAGCAGCCAGGGGCGGCCGAAGACGTCGATGACCGTCTCCATGGCATAGGTTCCGGCGGGGCGGTCGGGATCGCCGTAGAGCAGACGGTCGGGCGACGGCGCCGGACCGTCGTAGATCTGGACGTCGAGCGCCGTCCCCTGCGAGCCGGTGGAGAGCACCTCGCGCATCAGGTCGCGCATGCGGAAGGGGCTGTAGACGAAGCCGTCGATCGCGGCGCGCCGTTCCTCGACCGTCCGCCGCGGCCGGTCCTGGCGGTAAAGGGGGAGATAGAGCAGGAAGCCGGCCTGGATGTCCTTGTCCGTCTCCTGCACCAGGGTCACCTTGCCGGTGGCCGCCGGCCGCCCCTCGTCGCGGGCCGCCGTCATCGCCGCGTGACGGGCCGGTTCGGAGAACATGTCGTAGCCGAGCGCCCGTTGGTTCCGCCAATCGAACGGTTCGAGGAAGAGGATGGGGAAGTGCTCGTCGCGCATGCTCTCCGGCCACACGCGGTAGTCCGGCAAGCCGCCGCCGCGGACCGCGGCCTCATGGGCGGCGATGCCGGCGGACGGGACGTGGGCGGCGAAACCGATGCCCTGGATGCCGGGATAGTTCTCCTCCACCCTCAGGCCCGCCACGAAGGTGCGCCACTCGTCGCGCTCGACCCGCACGCTGGACTGCATGAAGGCCACGCCGCTGCGCAGGATCTGCTGATAGTTGTCGAGGCGGCGGACCACCGACACGGCAAGATCCTTCGCCCGTGCGCGGAAGCGGGCGTCCGCCAGGCGTTCCACCTGCTGGTTCAGCAGCCACGCCGCCAGCGCCGTCAGCAGAAGGCTGAGGCCGAGCACCGCCGCCGTCTCGCGGGACCGCAGCCAGGGCCACCGGCCGCCGGGCCGCGCCCCGTCGTCCCGGCCGCCCCGCCGCCCGGCCATGTCAGCCCCCGGCGTGCGGCAGGATCTGCATCAGAACGGTGTGCAGATGGGGCGGCAGCACCGGCTTCTGCAGCACCGTCATGCCGCGGGCCTTGGCCTCGCGCAGCGGCTCGCTGGAGGTGTCGCCGGTGATGACGAGGCTGGGCACCTCGCTGCCGCACAGCCGCCGGATGCGGTCGATCGCCTGCAGCCCGGTTCGCCCTCCGCGCAGCCGGTAGTCGGCGAGGATCGCCGTCGGCCATTCGCCCATGGCGTTCAGCCGGTCGACCGCATCGTCCTCCGCCTCGGCCGCGACGACCCGGAACCCCCATGTCTCCAGCAGGATGCCGAGCGCCGTGAGAACGGACGTTTCGTCGTCGATGACGACGATCAGCCGGCTGCGGTCGGGGCGGAGCGAGGGGGCGATCACGATGGGACGGCTGGCTTGTCTGAGGGGACGGGTGATGGGATGATGGAACACTCGTAAACATAGTCGGTGCGCCGGTTCTGTCCATGGCCGAATCGCCGGCGCGACAGACAACGCAGGAATCGGTTGAGATGTCGACCCCGTTCGGCCATTCTTCCTGCCCTTTCGATTGGATTTATGACCTTACCCGCGGCAGGTTCGGCAATGGACGGCGAACGGATCTATCTCTACGACACGACCCTGCGTGACGGCGCCCAGACCCAGGACGTGGACTTTTCGGTCGCCGACAAGATCGCCATTGCCCGCGAACTGGACCGGCTTGGCATCGACTACGTCGAGGGCGGCTGGCCTGGCGCCAACCCGACCGACGACCAGTTCTTCGCCGATCCGCCGGAACTGGGGCAGGCCGTCTTCACCGCCTTCGGCATGACCCGCCGGCCCGGCCGCAGCGCCGCCAACGATCCCGGGCTGGCGGCCCTGTTCGACGCCCGCTGCCGGGCGGTGTGCATGGTCGGCAAGACGTGGGACTTCCACGTCGACGTGGCGCTCGGCATCCCGCGCGACGAGAACCTGGAGCTGATCCGCGACAGCGTCGCCGCGGCGGTGGCGGCCAAGGGCGAGGCGCTGTTCGATGCCGAGCACTTCTTCGACGGCTACAAGCGCAATCCCGCCTACGCCGCGGCGTGCGTCCGCGCCGCCTTCGAGGCGGGAGCGCGGTGGATCGTGCTGTGCGACACCAACGGCGGCACCTTGCCCGACGAGATCGAGACGATCGTCCGCCAGGTGGTGACGGAGCACGGCATCCCCGGCGACCGCCTGGGCATCCACTGTCACAACGACACCGAGAACGCCGTCGCCAACTCGCTGGCCGCGGTGCGGGCCGGGGTGCGCATGGTGCAGGGGACGATCAACGGCCTGGGCGAGCGCTGCGGCAACGCCAACCTGGTGTCGCTGATCCCGACCTTGATGCTGAAGATGGGTTTCCGCACCGGCATCGACCGCGACCGGCTGCCGCTGCTGACCGAGGTCAGCCGCACCCTCGACGAGCGGCTCAACCGGGCGCCCAACCGGCACGCCCCCTACGTCGGCGCCAGCGCCTTCGCCCACAAGGGCGGGCTGCACGTCTCGGCGATCGAGAAGGACCCCGCCAGCTACGAGCACGTGGCGCCGGAGACGGTCGGCAACCGCCGGGTCATCGTCGTCTCGGACCAGGCCGGCCGTTCCAACATCGTCGCCCGCCTGCGCGAGATCGGCGCCGAGATCGACGCCGGCGACCCGCGCCTGCCGCGCCTGGTCGATCTCGTCAAGCAGCGCGACTCCGAGGGCTATGCCTACGACACCGCCGAGGCCAGCTTCGAGCTGCTGGTCCGCGGCGAGCTGAAGCAGCTCCCCCGCTATTTCGAGCTGCTGCGCTTCCACGTCACCGACGAGCGCCGCTACAACGCGGTCGGCAAGCTGGTGGTGGAGTCGGAGGCGGTGGTGCGCGTGCGCGTCGGCGACACCGTCCACCTCCATGTGGCCGAGGGCAACGGCCCGGTGCACGCGCTGGACCAGGCCATGCGAAAGGCGCTGGAGCCCGACTATCCCGACCTGGCCGACGTCAAGCTGGTCGACTACCGCGTGCGCATCCTCGCCGCCAAGGCCGCCACCGGCGCCATGCCGCGGGTGCTGATCCGCTCCCAGAACGGCGACGGCACGGAGTGGTCGACCTTGGGCGTGTCCACCAACATCATCGAGGCCTCCATGGAGGCGCTGGTGGACAGCTACACCTACAAGCTGTTCAAGGCCGGCGTCGCCGCCCTGGGGTGAGCGTCAGGGGCTGACCGCCAGGGTGCGCTCGAAGAAGTCGGCCACCTCGTCGTTCAGCCTGCGGTGGAAGGCCGTCCGGTCGAAGCCGGGCGGGTCCTCGGCCGGCGGGCCGATCTCGGCGGCGAGCGCCGCCGGGAAGGGCGTCATGAAGGCGAAGTGGCCGGCGTTCGCCACCAGCTCCCACTCCGGCGGCGCCGGCAGCAGGTCGCGGATCCGTTCGGCGTGATGGCGCGGCGGCACGACGGTGTCGGCGGCCCCGCCGTAGAGCCTCACCGGAACCGTCACCCCGGCCAGCGCACCCTCGCCGAACGGTGCGGCGGGCGGCGCCATGACGACGACGGCCCGGACCCGCGGATCGCGGGCGGCGACGGCGCCGGTCCGGGCCGCGGCGGACTCCGCCGGGTCCGTTCCGGACACCTCGCTCTGGCTGCAGAAGCTGTCGTCGGGGTGGCGGGCGCAATGCTCGGAGATGCCGGACAGGTCGGCGACGCCGCCGGCCGCCACCAGCACCGTGTAGGCGCCGGCGGAAAAGCCGATGGCGCCGATGCGCCCGCCGTCGACGAGGGGGCCGAGGCGGGGGTGGGCGAGAACGGCGTCCAGGGCGGCGGAGAACTGCCGCGGCCGGTTGCGCCACATGGCGGGACGACGGGCCTCGCCGTTGTCGTCGTAGCTGTTCCCCGGATGCTGGAGCGCCACCACCACGAAGCCGCGCTCGGCCAGCGCCGCCGCGGTGTCACCGTGCCCCAGCTCGCTGCCGCCGGAACCGTGGGAGATCACCACCAGGGGGTGCCTGCCGGGGCGCGGCTCGGCGCCCGGTGCGACGGTCATCGTGAAGGGGCCCATGCGCTGCGGCGCCGCCGACGCGTCGGTGGGGTACCAGACGACCATCCGCGCCGGCCGGCCGTGGGCGGGGTCCTGGTAGGGCAACCGCACCAGACCGGCGTCGGCCAGCACCGGCCCGGTCCACAGGGCGAGGAGAACGGCAGCGGCGCGCAACGGAATCATCGGGCGGTCCGGTCGGTGACGGGGCGCGGCCGGCACGGCATGGCGGCGGCCGATCCTAGCGCAGACGCATGACGCTTCGGGCGTCGGAATCGCCGCGGCGCGGCGTTCAAGGACGTGACCCGGCCCCAGCGGCGCCGCTATAAGGCACATCCAGACTCGCAACATCGCCACCAGTCGCGCCCCGTCCCGGCGGCGGCGCCGGGATCCGTGCCATGACCTCCGGAAAAGACCCCAACCGCCCGTCCATCCTCGGCGGTCCCGCCATCATCCTCGTGGAGCCGCAGCTCGGCGAGAACATCGGCGCCTGCGCGCGCGCCATGCTGAACTGCGGCCTGACCGAGCTGCGCCTGGTGCGGCCGCGCGACGGCTGGCCCAACGAACGGGCGGTGGCCTTCGCGGCCGGCGCCGACCTCGTGCTCGACGGCGTCACGCTCCACGACAGCACGGCCGAGGCGGTGGCCGACCTGGAGGTCGTCTACGCCACGACCGTGCGCACCCGCGGCATGATCCAGGAATTCGTGACGCCGCGGGTCGCGGCGGCGGAGATGCGCGCCCACTACGCCGCCGGCCACAAGGTCGGCGTGCTGTTCGGGCCGGAGCGCACCGGGCTGGTCAACGACGACCTGACCTTGGCGGAAAAGCTGATCACGGTGCCGCTCAACCCGTCCTTCGCCTCGCTCAACCTGGGCCAGGCGGTCCTGCTGGTCGGCTACGAATGGTTCCAGACCGGCGAGGTGCCGCCGGAGCGCTTCCTGCACACCGGCCAGACCCGCCCGGCCACCAAGGCGGAACTCCTGAACTTCTTCGAGCATTTCGAGCAGGCGCTGGACCGCACCGGCTTCTTCACCACGCCGGAGAAGCGGCCCTCCATGGTGCGCACCCTGCGCAACGCCTGGGAGCGCATGCAGATGACCGAGCAGGAGGTCCGCACCTTCCACGGCGTGCTGGCCGCCCTGACCGGCAAGCGCAAGGGCGAGGGCTGAGCCGACCGCGCCGTCCCGCAGCCCTGCGGCCGGCCCGTGTCTTGCGGTTTGACTTTCCGGTGCCGCTCAGTATAGTGCGCGCCTTCACTTCCGGGAATGTGGGCGCGCCTTCTTCAACGCCCCGTCCGCGGCCGCCCCCGGCGGGCGGCGGCGGAACTACCGGGACAACACCAACTCGTGTTCCACCGAGGACAAGATGAGCAAGCGTCAGGAGTCCAAGTACAAGATCGACCGCCGTCTCGGCGTCAACCTCTGGGGCCGTCCCAAGAGCCCGGTCAACCGCCGTGAGTACGGTCCCGGCCAGCACGGCCAGCGCCGCAAGAAGCCGTCCGACTACGGCCTGCAGCTGATGGCCAAGCAGAAGCTGAAGGGCTACTACGGCAACATCAGCGAGAAGCAGTTCCGCAAGATCTACGCCGAGGCCGTGCGCCGCAAGGGCGACACCGGCGAGAACCTGATCGGCCTGCTGGAGCGCCGTCTCGACGCCGTGGTCTACCGCATGAAGTTCGCCCCGACCCCGTTCGCGGCGCGCCAGATCGTCAACCACGGCCACATCCTGGTGAACGGTCGCCGCCTCAACATCGCCTCGGCCCGCATCAAGGACAACGACACCATCGAGGTGCGCGGCAAGGCCAAGCAGATGGCGCTGATCCAGGAGGCCGCCGCCTCCCAGGAGCGCGACATCCCCGACTACCTCGAGGTCGACACCGCCGCGCTCAAGGGCCGCTTCGTCCGCGCCCCGCAGCTCGCCGACGTGCCGTACCCGGTCCAGATGGAGCCGAACCTGGTCATCGAGTTCTACTCGCGCTGATCCTTCGGCTCCGTTCCGATCGCTGCGACAGGCCGCGCCTTCCGGGCGCGGCCTTTTTGCTGCGCCCACGGTGCCGGCCGTGGCCCGGAACCGCGCGCCCGCCGCCCTGTTGTCGAAAGGCAACCGATCCGGAGGAGGGAGGCCGAGCGATGACCACCGACCAGCATCAGGGCCCGCGCAAGATGGGGGTCTACGAAGGCTCCGGGACGACGCGGTCGCAGATGCCGAAGGCGCTCGCCGTCATCGGCGTCATCGTCCTGCTTCTCCTGCTCTGGGTCTTCATTCAGTAAACGGCCGCCGCCGGGAGGGAATCCATGGCCCGCAAGACCATCGTCGCGCTGTACGACCGCGCGCCGGACGCCGAAGCCGCCCGCACCCGCCTGCGCGACGCCGGAATCCCGGACGACGACATCGAGCTCGTCTCCCACTCCGGGTTCGGCGCCGGCAGCGGGCACGGCGAGATCGTGCCCCGCATGACCGGGTGGGGCGTGCCCTACGACGAGGCGCTGGTGTACGCCGACGGCCTGCGCGCCGGCGGCGTCCTGCTGGTGGCCTCGCTGCTGAAGACCGAGAGCGTCGACCGCGCCGTCGCGCTTCTCGGCGGGAACCCCGGCGCGCCGTCGGCGCCGGAACCCGCGGGCTACGAGACCAAGCCGGTGCCGGACGCCATGTCGGCCGGCCCCTCCAGCCCGGACATGGGCGATGCGGTCGCGGCGCGCCGCGCCGCCCGGGCGACGGAGTCCGAGACGTCGCTGTCCGACGCCGCCCGCGCCATGCGCGACACCAACGCCACCGGCCGTCCTCCGGGGCGGGCCGCGGCGCCGAAGGCCGAGACGCCGGACGTGTACGTCGACCGGCCCGAGACCGGGGAGCGCCGGTGATGACCGCCATCGGAGTGCGCCGCGCCGCGCTGCTCGCCACGGTGCTGGTGCCCCTGGCCGCCGCTCCGGCGTCGGCCCAGGGGGTGGCCCAGGGGGCGGCCCAGGGAAACGAGGCGGCCGCCGGAACGGAATCGCCGGCCAAGGCGTGCGGCGACCTCGCGGCCGATTTCCAGTCCGTGGTGCTCCGGCCCGAGCGCGACCGCAACGGCGGCGCTGCCGACCGCGCGGCCACCGACGCCGACCTCGGTGCGCCGCCCGCGCCGGTCGAGCGCCGGCCGGAGAGCGTCGGCGGAACCGTCCGGCCGTCGGCGATCGGCGAGGGCATCACGCTCGACGACCAGGCGGCGCCGGCCGCGCCGGTCGGCATCGCCTTGTCGACGGAGGACCGGCGGCGGATCGACGGGACGGCGCAGGCGGCGCGGGACGCCGCCGCTCAAGGCGATGCCGAGCGCTGCCGGCGCCTGCTCAACGAGGCGCGCCTCGCCGCCCGCCAGGCCGACGCCCGCATGGAGCGGGGGGGAGCGGGTGGAACCCAGGGGGTGGACATGGGCGACGCCGGAAGCGGCGCGCCGTCGACCGTCGACGTTCCCGACGCCGTGGGGCGGGGGGCGCGCGACGGCATCCCCAACCGCCCCGGGGACGCCACGCCCCTCGACGATGCGACGGACAGCCCGATCGAGGAGGCCCTGGAGCCGCCGCCGATCAACCCCGCCGGCCCCTCGGTCGACGACGCTGCGCCGGGCCGCCTCAATCCGAACCGGTCCACGCCGTCGCTCGGCGGCGGCGGGCTGAGCGGCGGCATGGGAAGCGGCCTCGGCGGCGGGCTCAGCGGCACCGGACCGGGCAGCAGCGGCAGCCTCGGCGGCGGTGCCGGCGGTGCGGGCGGTGCCGGCGGCGGTGCGGGCGGAGGTGGGGGCGGGGGCCTGTAGGGCCTCCACGTCGCCTCAGGCCGCCGCGGGATAGTCCACGTAGCCGCGTTCGTCGCCGCCGTAGAAGGTCGCGCGGTCGGCCTCCGCCAGGGGGAGACCGGCCCGCAGCCGCGCCGGCAGGTCCGGGTTGGCGATGAACGGCACCCCGAAACTGACGGCGTCGGCGGCGCCGTCGGCCAGCCAGTGGTCGGCGGACTCGCGGTCGAAGCCGCCGTTGATGATGAAGGGGCCGCGGAAGGCGCGGCGCAGCAGCGGCGCCACCCGCTCGGCCTCGGGCGGCGGCGCCATCGGGCCCTGCAGCCCTTCCACCACGTGCAGATAGGCGAGGCCGAACCGGTCGAGCGCCGCGGCGGCGTGGCCGAACAGGGCGGCCGGGTCGGAGTCGCTCATGTCGTTGAAGCCGCCGTTGGGCGACAGGCGCACGCCGGTGCGGTCGGCGCCGACGGCACCGCTCACCGCCTCGGTCACCTCGACGAGGAAGCGCACGCGGTTCTCCACGCTGCCGCCGTAGCCGTCGGTGCGCCGGTTGGTGCCGTCCCGCAGGAACTGGTCGACGAGATAGCCGTTGGCGCCGTGCACCTCGACCCCGTCGAACCCGGCGTCGGCGACGGCGCGCCGCGCCGCCGTGGCGAAGGCCGCGACGAGGCGGGGGATCTCGTCGGTCTCCAGGGCACGCGGGGTGGGGAAGGGCTTCATGCCGTCGCCGGTGTACAGCTCGCCCCGGGCGGCGATGGCCGACGGTGCGACGGGAAGCTGCCCGTCCGGCTGGAACATGGGGTGGGAGATGCGCCCGACGTGCCAGAGCTGGGCGAAGATCCGCCCGCCCTGCGCGTGCACCGCGTCGGTGACGCGGCGCCAGCCGGCGACCTGCTCGTCCGTGTGGATGCCCGGCGTGCTGGGGTAGCCCTGGCCGTCGGCGGAGACCTGGGTCGCCTCGGTGATCAGCAGGCCGGCGGAGGCGCGCTGGGCGTAGTAGGTCGCCATCGTCGCCGTGGGAACGTTGCCGGCGCCGGCGCGGCTGCGGGTCATGGGGGCCATGATGACCCGGTTCGGCAGGTCCAGGGCGCCGAGCCGGAGAGGCGAGAACAGATCGGGACGGGACATATCGGCCTCGCGCGGATAAGTATGTATGTGAATGCATACTTATCCGCGCCCCCGATCTTGTCAAGCCCGTTCGGCGTTCCCTACTATGGCGGGGCGTCCGGCGGTGCCGGGCGCCGCCGGACGCCATACCAAGGGAACCGTCACCACAGGGATCAGGTCTTGGACGAGAACGATGCCGGCACCGCCGTGCCCCGGCGCCGCTGCCGCGAAGCGACGGCGGCGGCGCTGATCGACGCCGCCAAGGCGGTGTTCGCGGAGCGTGGCTTCGACGCCGCGACGACGCGCGAGATCGCCGCCGGCGCCGGCGTCAACGAACAGCTCATCCAGCGCTACTTCGGGGGAAAGAGCGGACTGCTGCTGGCCGTGGTCGACCGCTTCGGGCGCGAGGAGGGAGGCGGCTGCGCGCTGCCGCCGCCGGGCGACGACCTGGAGGCGGAGATCCTGTCCTTCCTCGAGCTTCAGGCGGAGCACAGCTGGAAGTACCGCGACCTCAGCAAGGTCGTGCTGGACCGGGCGCTCGTCGACCCCGGGATGGCGGAGCGCATGGGGCGGACCCTGGCCGAGTCCCGCATCCCCTGCATGCTTGGCCGGCTGGAGGCCCTGCGGGAGCGCGGGCTGATCGACCCGCACGCCGATCTCGCCAGCGTCGCCGCCGGGCTGGCCTCGCTCAGCTTCGCCCTCGGCTTCATGGAGCGGGTGGTGTTCGCCGGCGACCCCGAACGGCTGTGCGCGGTCACCCGCAGCCTCGCCCGCACCATGGCGCAGGGGCTGGCGCCGCGCTCCTGACGGACCAAGCGGGTTTCGCCGCGGGCCATCGACCCGAAGCCGGGGCCGGCGGACCGTCACCGGCCGGCTGCCCCCGTGCGCCACGGCAGCACGCCGCACACGCCGAGGCGCCGGGCCCGGACCGCATCGTCGCCGGATCAGCAGGGCCGAACGGGTGGCGGGTGCGGGCCGTCGGCGAGGCCGATGCGCGTCAGAACCTGCAGGTGCGCGGTGTCGCAACGAACCACCGAAACGGCGTCGATCTGGCACGCGACGTCGAAGGCCCGTGCATTGAGGCCATCAGCTATGGCCTTGGCGGCGGCGGCCTCCTCGGCCACCGCGACGGTGACGTGGGGCATGTACGGAACGTCGAGCCTGAGAGAGTCGGCGAGGACGTTGCGATGGAGATCGTCGTGCAATCGGACCAGAGCCGAGAAGCCTTCGTCGGGCATAAGGTAGACGTGCGTCGCCGTGCCGAGATGATCTTTCACGGGCACGGCAACCCGGAGGTGAGCGGCCATTGCGGTGTGCCGCGCCGTCACCTCTTCCACGTGCTCGATGATGGGCGCCGGATCGCCGCATGATTGAGGAAAAACGAGCGTGAAGTGAGGCCTTACGCGCCGATGCTGGGGATCGTGCCGTTCGCGAACCGCCTCGATCCAGAGCCGATCCGATTCTCGAAACAGCGGCTCGGCGATGACCGCGATCTGCATCGGCGAGGCTCCCCGGCCGTTCTGACGCTTCACGTTACGGGGACACGGCGTCTCCGGGACCCCGCCCAGGCGCTAGCTGGACGATCCCTCCGGCGCGCGCTGCGGGCGGCCGGGCGAGGCGGCGGCGATGCGGGCGCGCCGTCCGGCGCGGTGTCCGGCGATGGCGTCGCCGGAATAGAGGGCGAGCGCCACCCAGATGCAGCCGAAGGCGACGGCGTGCGCGGCGGTGAAGCGCTCGCCGTACACCAGGACGCCGAGCATGAGCTGACCGGTCGGGGCGATGTACTGCATCAGCCCGACCGTCGCCAGCTTCAGGCGTGCCGCGCCGACCATGAACAGGATCAGCGGCACCGCGGTGACCGGGCCGGACAGCGCCAGCAGCAGGTCGTGGCCGGGATCGCCGCGGGTGGCGAAGGCGCCGTCGCCCCCCAGCCACAGCAGGTAGGCGGCGGCGAACGGCACCAGAAGCGCGGTTTCCACCAGCAGCCCGACCAGCGGGTCGATCGCCGCCTTCTTGCGCACCAGGGCGTAGAACCCGAAGGTCAGAGCCAGCGACAGGGCGATCCACGGCATCGCGCCGTAGGACACGACGAGGCTCAGCACGCCCCCGGCGGCGATCAGCACGGCGGCGAGCTGGCGGCGGGACAGGCGCTCGCCGAGGAAGGCGACGCCCAGCACGACGTTGACCAGCGGGTTGATGTAGTAGCCGAGGCTCGCCTGGACCAGCTTGCCCGCGATGATGGCGTAGATGAAGATCGTCCAGTTCGCGGTGACCAGGGCGGTCGTCACCACGAAGATCCCGAGTCGCCGCCAAGTGCCGACGGCGCGGGCGATCTCCGTCGGCGTCTTCAGCGTCAGGACGACGGCGCTCATCAGCACCACCGTCCAGACGACGCGGTGGGCGACGATCTCCACCGCGCCGACGTCGCTGACCAGCTTGAAGTAGACCGGCGCCAGCAGGCCCCAGATGAGGAAGGCGCCGGCCACCGCGGCGAGCCCGACGGCGGACGGACTCGGAAACGCGGGGGAGGGCGAATCATGGACGGACATGCCGGCCGTTTACCATATCGGCAGCACCGACCGCGATACCCCGGCCGGCAGGGCGGCACTGCACCACCGGCATGTCTCCTCCCCCCGCCGGTGGCGGAACCGATCCCATGGGCGGATGCCTATGACGCTCGGGGTAGGCATTCCCGAGTATGTTGCTTTGCTATCTCGGGACTTACCGCGTCGTTGCGCTAAGGTCGCGGAAACGGCTGTGTCAGGATGTGAGACGGTCTCTTTCTCTTTGCCCCGGTGACGGATCGTGGATCTTCAGCCCCAAGCGCCGACGGAGACTGGAAACAGGGGGGCGGACACGACGCTCCGGCATCTTCAGGCCCTGGCTGAGTTCGGGAAGTACGCGCTGTGGGAGACGGACCTCGACGCGCTGCTGAACGAGGCCTGCTCCCAGGTCGCCCGCGGCCTGGCCGTGCCCTACACCAAGGTGCTGGAGTTCCGCCACGGCGAGCGCGACTTCCTGATCCGCGCCGGCGTGGGATGGCGGCCGGGCGTGGTGGGCAGCGTGCGCGCTCCGGCCGATCCGGACCACCCCCCGGGCTTGGCGATCCTGACCCGCCAGCCGGTGGTCACCGAGGACATCGTCGCCGATTCGCGTTTCAACCCGACTCCGCTGTTCCGTGCCTACGGCGTGGTCTCCGTCGTCAACGTGCCGATCGTCATCGAGACCGACGTGTTCGGCGTGCTCGAGGTGGTCACCACCGACCGGCGGGCCTTCACCATCCACGACATCAACTTCCTCCAGGGCTTCGCCAACCTGATCGCGGCGGTGGTCCACCGCCGGCGCATCGACCAGTCGCTGAAGGCGGCGCTGAACGAGCGCGAGGTGCTGCTGCGTGAACTCCAGCACCGGGTGAAGAACAACCTCTACGTCGTCACCAGCCTGCTCGGGCTGCAGGCCAACCGGATCGGCGACGAGACGGCGCGCCGGGCGCTGGAGGAGGTGCAGGGGCGGGTGCACGCCATCGGCATGGCCTACGGCATCCTGCAGTCGTCCCAGGACATCTCGCGCTTCGATCTCGGCCAGTACCTGGCGACGCTCTGCCGGACCCTCGTCGCCACCGGCCGGGATGGCGCCCAGGGCGTCGGCCTGGCGCTCGACCTGGCACCGGCGTCGGTCTCGCTGCAGGTCGGCGTGCCGCTGGGCCTGATCGTCAACGAGATCGTCTCCAACAGCCTGAGGCACGCGTTTCCCGACGGGCGCGGCGAGATCACGCTGGCGGTGCGCCAGCAGGAGAACCGGGTCGAGGTGCGGATCGGCGACGACGGCCGCGGCATGGGAGAGCAGCGCCCCGGCAGCCTGGGGCTCAAGCTCATCCAGGCCCTGACGGTGCAGATCCAGGGCACCCTGGTCCGGCTGCCGACGGCGCGCGGCGTCCAGTACCAACTGACGTTCACGGTAGCCGATGACGACTGACGCACGGGGCGGCGTGCTCATCGTCGAGGACGAGGCACTGGTCGCGCTCTACACCGCCGAACTGCTGGAGGAGGCCGGCTACACGGTGGTCGGCATGGCGGCGACCGGCGCCTCGGCCCTGGCGACGGCGGCGCAGGACCCGCCGGCGCTGGCGCTGGTCGACGTCCGCCTGCCCGGCGGGATGGACGGCATCGAGGTGGCCGGCGAACTGCGCCGGCGCTTCGGCACGCGGATCGTCTTCATCTCCGGAACGCTCGACGCGGCGACGCTGGCGCGGGCCCAGCCGCTCGACCCGTACGCGTGCCTCCAGAAGCCCGTACGTCCGGCCGAGCTCCTGGCGGTGGTGGCCGAGGCGATCAAGGGCGCGCCGACCGGCGCCGACACCACCGGCGCCGCGTAGGCACCGTCCCGCGCCGGGCGAGCCCGCTTGCCGGGCGGACGGCGGGCGTGCCACCATCCGCGCCCCTGTCCCGACCACCGGCCGATCCCCTGTCCATGCGACGTTTCCTTGGCGAGGCCCTGCGCCTCTATCCCGCGGCGGCGCTGCTGGCGGTGCTGATGACCGCCGCCTTCTTCGCGCTGGCCTGGGCCTCCAGCTTCGTCGACCGCGACCGCATCCTCGATCGCCTGCGCGACGCCGCCCGGCAGGGGGCGTTCGCGCGCACCATCGACCTTCCCTTCGGCGGCGACCGGCCGATCCCGCTGTTCTCCGGCAACGACTGCCGGGTGCTGGCGAGCGTGGTGCTGCCGTATCCGAGCGCCGCGGCGGAGGCGGTGACGAACCTGATGCCGGTGGAAGCGCCGCTGAGGAACCCGCCGCCCGACAACGGCATCCCCCGTCCGCCCTGCCAGCGCCTGATGGAGATCGTCGACACGGCCGACCGCGGCGCCGTCGAGACCTACGCCTATCACCGCTACCTGCTCGGCCATCGCGTGGTGGCGCGGGTGCTGGCGGCGTACGTGTCGCCGGTGACCCTGGGCTGGCTGACCTGGGGCGTCGCCAACGGCCTCCTGCTGGCGGTGCTGGCCGGCGCCGGGTGGCGTCTGCGGCGCGCCGGCCGGGGAGCGTGCGCCGGGCGCGAACGGGCACGCAACCTGGCGTTCGCCGCCGTCGCCGGGACGCTCCTCCTGTTCTACGGGCTGCCCGTGTACGGCCGCTACTTCACCTTCGGCCTGCCCGACGACGTGCTCGCCGCGGCGCTCCTGGCCGGCTTTCTGCTGCCGCTGGGGCGGATCGGGCCGGTGGGTTTCCTGGCGCTGGTGACGGCGTTCGGGGTGGCGACGGCGCTGTTCGAGTTCCTCACCGGCGGCATTCCGCTCGGCCTCGCGCTGCTGCTGGGGCTGGTGGCGCTCGGCCTGGCGCCGGACGCCAGCGAGGTGCTGCGCCGCGCCGTGCACGCCGGGGCGATCTTCTGCCTCGCGGTGGCGACCGCGCTGGCCGTCAAGGTGGCGGTGGTGGTGGGGCTGTTCGGGGGCCATGAGCTGGACGTGCTGGTCGCCGCCCTCGACGTCCGGATGTCGGACCACTTCCTCTACAGCTTCAGCCGCTGGGACCTGATGCGGGCCGAGGCCGCCGGCTTCGACCTGGCGACGGTGGAGCGGGGCTGGCTGGAGCCGGTGCTGTTCATGGGCTTCCGGCTGCTCGACGAGAGCTTCCGCATCGCCCACGGCTCGGAGGCGCTGGGGCGGGCGGTGATCGTCGGCGGGGCGCTGCTCGCCCTGGTGCTGGCGGCGGCGGAGCTGTGGCGGTCGGCGGCGCGGGAACGGGCCGAGGCGCTGGTTCTGCTGGGGTCGGCGCTGGTGCTGGCGGTCTGGTACCTGGCGTTCCTCAACCACACCATCCTGCATGCGGTGTGGATGGTGCGCCCGCTGGCGTGGCTGCCGGCCCTGGCCCTGGTGTTCGCCGCCCGCCGCGCGGCGACGGCCGCCGTCGGCGTGGGCGCGGCGGGCCGGCCGGCGGCGTGACGGGGGAGCCGGGCGTCCGCCGGGACGGCGGGCGGACCCGCACACGGAAAGGGCCCCGCCGGCTGGCGGGGCCCGGAACCGCGCGGTCGTCGGCCCTGTCCGTCAGGCGGCTTGGCCGTGGGCGACGCCCTTGCTGGCGAGGTGCTGCTGCAGTTCGCCCGACTCGTACATCTCGCGCACGATGTCGCAGCCGCCCACCAGCTCGCCCTTGACGTAGAGCTGGGGGAAGGTCGGCCAGTTGGAGAACTCCTTCAGGCCCTGGCGCAGGCCGGGGTCCTGGAGGATGTCGATGCCCTTGAACTTGACGCCCAGCTGGCTCAGCACCTGGACGACGGCGGCGGAGAAGCCGCACTGGGGGAACACCGGCGTGCCCTTCATGTAGAGCACGACGTCGTTGCCTTCGATGTCGCTGCGGATGCGGTCGGCGACGGTCTGGTCCATGTCTTTCGGTCCTCTGATGCCCCGGCTCTCGGGGGTGATTCACGCGGTTTCGGGAACGGCGGTGGTCAGCGCCAGGGCGTGCAGTTCGCCCCCCATCCGGCCCTGGAGGGCGGCGTAGACCATCTGGTGCTGCTGCACCCGGGTCTTGCCCTTGAACGCGGCGGAGGTGACGAGCGCGGCGTAGTGGTCGCCGTCGCCCCGCAGATCCTCGATCTGGACCACCGCGTCCGGAATGCCTTCCTTGATCAGCGTCTCGATCTCTGCGGCGTCCATGGCCATGGTCTTGTCCTCGTCCGGTTCCCTGATTGCCCCGTCCCTGCGGGCTCGTCCGTAATAGGTAGGTGCGCCGCGGCGTTTGTCACCCGGCGCGCCTCCGTCAGGCGGCGTCGCCCGCCATGTAGGCCGGCAGCCAGCCCTCGTTGGCGCGCCGCAGCCGCTCCACCGGGATCGCCTCGCCCTCGGCGCGGCCCGTCAGCGCGGTGCCCCGGGTGTGGCCGAGCAGCGCGACCGGCACCCCGGCCGCCGCGGCGCGTTCCTGCACGGCGGCCGCGTCGCCGGGGCGCACGGCAAGGATGTAGCGCGCCTGGTCCTCGCCGAACAGGGTGCCGGCGTCGGCGCCGTCGAGCCCGGTGAACTGCACGCCGATGCCGCCGGCCATCGCCATCTCGGCCACGGCGACCAGCAGCCCGCCGTCGGCCACGTCGTGGCAGGCGACGACCAGACCATCGGCGATCAGCCCGCGCACGAGGTCGCCGTTGCGCCGTTCCGCCTGCAGATCGACCGGCGGCGGCGGGCCGTCCTCGCGGCCGAGGATCTCGCGCAGGTAGAGCGACTGGCCGAGATGCCCGCGGGTCTCGCCGACCAGCAGCACGGCGTCGCCCTCGTTGCGGAAGGCCAGGCCGACCGCCGTCATGGCGTCGGGCAGCAGGCCGACGGCGCCGATGGCGGGGGTGGGCAGGATGGCCTCGCCGTTGGTCTCGTTGTAGAGGCTGACGTTGCCCGACACGACCGGGAAGTCGAGCGCCCGGCAGGCCTCGGCCATGCCCTGGATGGCGCCGACGAACTGGCCCATGATCCGCGGCTTCTCGGGGTTGCCGAAGTTCATGTTGTCGGTGACCGCCAGCGGCAGGGCGCCGACGGCGGTCAGGTTGCGCCACGCCTCGGCCACCGCCTGGGCGCCGCCGCGCACCGGGTCGGCCAGGCAGTAGCGCGGCGTGCAGTCGGTCGTCACGGCGACGGCCTTGCTCTGGCCGGGCAGGCGGACCACCCCGGCGTCGGCCTGGCCGGACATGAAGCGCGTGTCGCCGCCGACCAGGCTGTCGTACTGCTCCCAGATCCAGCGCTTGGACGCCTGGTCGGGGCAGGACACCAGCCGGGTCAGCACCTCGCCCAGCGGCCCGGCCGGCAGGGCGCGGACGTCCGCCTCCAGCTCGGCGCGCGGCGGCGTCGGCTCCCACGGCCGCTCATAGACCGGCGAGGCGTTGGAGACCGGGGCGATCGGCATGTCGCACCAGGTCTTCCCGTGCATGGTGATGACCAGCCGGCCGGTGTCGGTGAGGTGGCCGATGACGGCGAAGTCCAGCTCCCACTTGTCGAAGATGGCGCGGGCGCGCTCCTCGGAGCCGGGCTTGAGGATGATCAGCATGCGCTCCTGGCTCTCGGAGAGCATGATCTCGTAGGGCGTCATCCCCTCCTCGCGCATGGGCACCCGGTCGAGCGTCAGCTCGATGCCGAGCCCGCCCTTGCCGGCCATCTCGACCGAGGAGGAGGTGAGGCCGGCGGCCCCCATGTCCTGGATGGCGACGATGGTGTCGGTCGCCATCAGTTCCAGGCAGGCCTCGATCAGCAGCTTCTCGGTGAAGGGGTCGCCGACCTGGACGGTGGGGCGCTTCTCCTCCGAGTCCTCGCTGAACTCGGCCGACGCCATGGTGGCGCCGTGGATGCCGTCGCGCCCGGTCTTGGAGCCGACATAGACCACCGGGTTGCCGACGCCGGCGGCGGCCGAATAGAAGATGCGGTCGGCCCTGGCGACACCGACGGTCATGGCGTTGACCAGGATGTTGCCGTTGTAGGCGGGGTGGAAGTTGGTCTCGCCGCCCACCGTCGGCACGCCGACGCAGTTGCCGTAGCCGCCGATGCCGGCCACCACGCCCGACAGCAGGTGCCGGGTCTTGGGGTGGTCGGGGGCGCCGAAGCGCAGCGCGTTCAGGTTGGCGATGGGGCGGGCGCCCATGGTGAAGACGTCGCGCAGGATGCCGCCGACGCCGGTCGCCGCACCCTGGTAGGGCTCGATGAAGGAGGGGTGGTTGTGGCTCTCCATCTTGAAGATGACGGCGTCGCCGTCGCCGATGTCGACCACCCCGGCGTTCTCGCCGGGGCCGCAGATGACCTGCGGGCCGGTGGTGGGCAGGGTGGTCAGCCACACCTTGGAGGACTTGTAGGAGCAGTGCTCCGACCACATGACGGAGATGATGCCGAGCTCCGTGAAGGTCGGCTCGCGGCCGAGGATCTCCAGCGCCCGCCGGTATTCCTCGGCGGTCAGCCCGTGCTCGGCGGCCAGTTCGGCAGTGACCTTGGGCTCGCTCACGACAACGCCTCCACCAGACCGTCGAACAGGGGCTTGCCGTCCAGGCAGCCGTGCAGAGGCGCCACGGCGTCCTCGGGATGCGGCATCAGGCCCAGCACCGTCCTCGCCTCGTTGAAGACGCCGGCGATGCCGGCGACCGAGCCGTTGGGGTTGTGGACCGGGTCGTCCTGCCCCTCGTCGCCGACGTAGCGGAACGCCACCCGGCCCTCGCCCTCCAGGCGCTTCACCGTCTCGGCATCGGTCCAGTAGTTGCCGTCGTGGTGGGCGACGGGGTAGCGGACGATCTGCCCCTTGCGGTACTTCGCGGTGAACGGGCTGTCGGTGTTCTCCACCCGCAGGGTCACCGTGCGGCAGACGAACCTCAGGCCGGCGTTGCGCATCAGCGCACCCGGCAGCAGCCCGGCCTCGGTGATGATCTGGAAGCCGTTGCAGATGCCCAGCACCCGCACGCCCCGCTCGGCCCGCGCCTTGACCTCGCGCATGATCGGCGAGTGCGCCGCCATGGCGCCGGCGCGCAGGTAGTCGCCATAGGAGAAGCCGCCGGGGACGACGATCAGGTCGACGTCGGGCAGTTCGGTGTCGCGGTGCCAGACCTCGTACGGTCGGGTCCCGGAGGCGGCCTCCAGCGCGGCGACGGCGTCGCGTTCGCGGTTGGAGCCGGGGAACAGGATGACGGCAGCCTTCATGGGGCGCGGATTCGCTCACGAGCCAGGGGACGCTATGGCGCGGACACTAGTGGCACGGGGAGCGTAAGGCAAGGGGCAGGGGAGGCCGGCCAGGGCCGCGCCTCCCGCCCGTCGGAACGCCGGGATGCCCGTCAGGGCAGCGGCTTGCCGCTCATCAGATCGACGAAGCGGTGGAACAGGTAATGGCTGTCCTGCGGGCCGGGCGACGCCTCGGGGTGGTACTGCACGGAGAAGACCGGCCGGCCCTTGAGGCGGATGCCCTCGTTGGTGCCGTCGAACAGGCTGACGTGGGTGGTCTCCACCTCCGCCGGCAGGCTCTCGGGCACCACCACGAAGCCGTGGTTCTGGCTGGTGATCTCGACCCGGCCGGTGGCCAGGTCCTTGACCGGATGGTTGGCGCCGCGGTGGCCGCGCTCCATCTTCTCGGTCCGGCCGCCGAGCGCCAGCGACAGCATCTGGTGGCCCAGGCAGATGCCGAACATCGGCACGCCGGTGTCGATCAGCGAGCGGATGGTCGGCACCGCGTAGGCGCCGGTCGCCGCCGGGTCGCCCGGACCGTTGGACAGGAAGACGCCGTCCGGCTTGTGGCGCAGCACGTCCTCGGCGGTCGCCGTGGCCGGGACGACGGTGACCTTGCAGCCGGCGTCGGCGAGGCAGCGCAGGATGTTGCGCTTGGCCCCGAAATCGATGGCGACGACGTGGAAGCGCGGGTTCTCCTGCCGGCCGTAGCCCTGGCCGAGGCGCCACAGGCTCTCGTCCCAGCCGTAGGTCTGGCGGCACGACACGTCCTTGGCCAGGTCCATGCCCTCCAGCCCCGGCCACTGCCGGGCCTTGGCGACCAGCGCGTCGATGTCGAAGGCGCCGCTCGGGCTGTGGGCGATGACGCCGTTGGGCGCGCCGAGGTCGCGGATGCGCCGGGTCAGGCGGCGGGTGTCGACGCCGGCGAGGCCGACCAGGTCGAAGCTCTTCAGCCACTCGTCGAGATGGCGGGTGGCGCGCCAGTTGGACGGCTGGGTGATGTCGGCGCGCAGCACCAGGCCGCGGGCCGCCGGCGTCGTGGTCTCGACGTCCTCGGGGTTGGCGCCGACGTTGCCGACGTGGGGAAAGGTGAAGGTGATGATCTGCCCGGCATAGCTGGGGTCCGTCAGGATCTCCTGGTAGCCGGTCATCGCGGTGTTGAAGCAGACCTCGCCCACCGCGTCGCCCACGGCGCCGATGCCGCGGCCGCGGAAGACGGTGCCGTCGGCGAGCACCAGAACTCCGGTGTGGGGGGCGGCGTCGCCGGTCGGCCGGGCGGCGGGGGACATGGGGTCGGACATGCTGCAGGGACCTTGCACCTCGTGGGACCTTAACAACGCCCGCCGCAGACGACATATTCACAGGTCACGGAACGGCCGGCCACCCTCGGCCGCGCGCGGACGCCCGACGGAACAGACGGTCCGGGGCGGGCGTTCGAACGGAAGGCCGGGCAAGCGGGCGGAGCCTGGATCGAATAGACAGCTGCGACGGACGGGTCAAGTCGTATATGGCGATGCCCTCCTATATGACGGCGGTGGCCGGGATTTCCAGGGGCGCGGCGACGCCGCCGCCGGGGGCGGGCGCCGGTGCCGGGGGTGGGGTTGTGCCCGGCGGCCGGACGGTGCGATGGTGTGCCGCCGCAGGGCGTCGCGCTCCCGCTGGCGGCGGACGGCGGAATTGGGTAACAATCCCGATCCGCATCGTGAGAAATGTTCTTCAAATGCGAACCACAAGGAAGCCATCATGCTGCGCACGCGGCTGAACGAGGCCTTGAAGGAGGCCATGCGGTCCAAGGACCTGCGCGCGGTCTCCACCGTTCGACTGATCCTGGCGGCACTCAAGGACCGGGACATCGCCGCCCGCTCGCGGGGCGTCACCGAAGGCATCGACGAGACCGAGATCCTGTCGATGCTGCAGACGATGATCAAGCAGCGCCAGGAATCGATCACCCTCTACGAGCAGGGCGGGCGCTGCGAGCTGGCCGAGCAGGAGCGCGAGGAGATCGCCGTCATCGAGCGCTTCCTGCCCAAGCAGCTCTCCGAGACGGAGATGACCGACGCGGTGAAGTCGGTGATCGACGAGATCGGCGCCACCTGCGTCAAGGACATGGGCCGCACCATGGCGGAGCTGCGCAGCCGCTACGCCGGCCGCATGGACTTCGCCAAGGCCAGCGGGGTGGTCAAGCAGACCCTGGCGTCGACCTGCTGACCGGTCGGCCGGGGGGACATGGTCGCGGTCCGCCGGACCACCGACGCAGCGATGGCGGTCGAGGCGTTTCCGGTGCGGCCCGGCGACGGCACCGACCGGCGTTGCCGGCCCGTCGACGGCCAGCCGGTCACGCCAGCCGGTCACGCCAGCCGGTCACGATGGCATCGGTCTCCATGCCGGCGCCCACCTTGCCCGGTAAGGTCTTGTTCACCCTTTTGCTCTAACGACCCGTGGGGTCCGCCCGCAGCCCGGTGAGCCATGGCCTTCCCGCCCCAATTCCTGGAGGAACTGCGCACGCGGCTGCCGCTGTCCGACATCGTCGGGCAACGCCTGCGCCTGATCCGCGCCGGGCGCGAGTACAAGGCGCCGTGCCCCTTCCACAACGAGAAGACGCCGTCCTTCTACGTCAACGACCAGAAGGGCTTCTTCCATTGCTTCGGCTGCGGCGCTCACGGCGACATCATCGGCTTCGTCATGCGCCACGACAACCTCTCCTTCCCGGAAGCGGTGGAGGCGCTGGCCGGCCGCGCCGGACTGCCGGTGCCGCGGCCGACCGAGGAGGAGCGTCAGCGCTACGAGCGCCGCAAGACGCTGCACGACCTGATGGAGCAGGCCTGCCGCTGGTTCGAGGAGCAGCTCCGCGCGCCGGCCGGCCGGGCCGGCCTGCAGTACCTGCGGGGGCGCGGCCTCGACGACGACATCATGGCCCGCTTCCGCCTGGGCTTCGCGCCGGGCGACGGCGGCGCGTTGCGCGCCCGCTTCCTGCACGACGGCTATTCCGATGAGGACCTGATCACCGTCGGCCTGCTGCGCCGTCCCGACGACGGGCGCGCGCCCTACGGCTTCTTCCGCAACCGGGTGATGTTCCCGGTCACCGACCGCCGCGGCCAGGTGGTCGCCTTCGGCGGCCGCATCCTCGAGGGCGACGGGCCGAAGTACGTCAACACCGCCGACACCCCGCTGTTCCACAAGGGGACCCTGCTCTACGGCCTGTCGCGGGCGCGCCAGGCGGCGGCCGACGGCAAGCCGGTGGTGGTCGCCGAAGGCTACATGGACGTCATCGCCCTGGTGCGCGCCGGGTTCGAGGGCGCGGTGGCGCCGCTCGGCACCGCCCTCACCGAAACCCAGGTGCAGGAGCTGTGGAAGCTGATCCCCGACGGGGAGAAGGAGCCCTACCTCTGCTTCGACGGCGACAACGCCGGCCGGCGGGCGGCGTGGCGGGCGGTGGAGCGAATCCTGCCCCACCTCGCCCCCGGCCATTCCGCCCGCGTCGCCTTCCTGCCCGAAGGGGAGGACCCCGACAGCCTGATCCGGGTGCAGGGGGGCCGCGCCATGCAGGGGGTGCTCGACGCCGCCATTCCGCTGGCCGAGGCGGTGTGGCGGATGGAGAACGAGGGCCGGCGCACCGACACGCCGGAGGCCAAGGCCGCCATCAAGGCGGCGCTGGAGGCGCGCTGCGACGCCATCGCCGACCGCACCGTCCAGTCCTTCTACCGCACCGAGATGCGCCGCCGCGTCGATGCGGCGTTCGGCTGGGCGGCGCAGCGGCCGGCCCGCGGTCCGTTCCGGCCGTCGCCGCCGGGCGCGACTCGGGTGCCGCGGCGCCACGTTCCCGGCGAACCCGGGCTGCGCACCGCGCCGCCGCCCGGCTACAAGCGGGCGTCGCCGCGCCGGTTGTCGCAGGAGCTGGCACGCGAGAAAATTCTCCTGGCGACGGTGATCAATCACCCGGAGTTGTTCGACGAGGTCGGGGAATCCCTGGCGTTGCTGCCCTTCCCCCCTGGCCCGTTGGAAGATCTCCGTCAGGCGCTGATCGCGGCGCTGGGTGGTGATTCGGGCTACGACTCGGGGCTTGACGCCGACGCCGTCCAAAGCCATTTGTCATCCGCCGGCTTTGATACCATTTTGGCATCTCTGCTAAGCGGGTCGACCTATGTCCATGGTCGCTTCTCCCGTCCGGAGGCCTCCCTGGAGGACGCGCGGAAGGGTTGGTGGCCGACATGGAGACATCTGCACCACCGGCAGGTTATGGCCGAACTGAGGGAAGCGGAGGAAGCTCTAGCCCGCGAAGCCAGCGACGATCGGCTGGCGCGGGTCATCGCTCTTAAGGAGGAGGCCGCCAGGACCGCGACGGGCATCGGCATCGATGCGGACCTGGAAGACGGTGGTTTCGAGTGAGAGGGTGGTTTGGAGTGAGCCGGACGGCGGGCGGGGGCGCCCACGGACGGCGGAGGCGGCGGACCGGCCGGCAAGGCAACGCCGCGGTGCAGTTCGATATGGTTTGGAACCGGGAGACGGATGAAGCCACGCGGCCAGGATCGCGGGCACGCCGTCTCTCACCTATTCAGTTCTTGGGGTAATGCGGGGGCAGCATACGCATGGCCACGAAAGCAGCGAACAGCGTGGAAGTGTCCGAAACCCGTGAAGAGACGGGTGACGGTCCGCTCATGGACGGTATGGGACTGGCGGTCAAGAAGATGATCGCCCGCGGCAAGGAGCGGGGCTACGTCACGTACGACGAGCTGAACTCCGCCTTGCCGCCGGACTCCTCCTCGTCGGAGCAGATCGAGGACACGATGGCGATGCTGTCCGAGATGGGCATCAACATCGTCGAGTCCGAGGAGCAGGACGACAACGCCAACGCCGAGGACCGTGCGGACGGCGAGGGCCGCTCCGCGGGCAACCTCGACGACGACGACATCGGCCGCACCGACGACCCCGTGCGCATGTACCTGCGCGAGATGGGCTCGGTGGAGCTGCTGTCGCGCGAGGGCGAAATCGCCATCGCCAAGCGCATCGAGGCCGGGCGCGAGATGATGATCGGCGCGATCTGCGAATCGCCGCTGACCATCCGCGCCATCATCGAGTGGCACGACGCCCTGATGGAAGGCAAGATGCTGCTGCGCGACATCATCGACCTGGACGCCACCTACGGTGGCGGCCCGGACGGTGAGGGCATGCCCGAGGGGCTGCCGGGCGACGGCATGGCGGCTCCGGAGGGCGAGGCCGCCGAGCGCGAGGCGGCGCCGGCCGGCGAGGGCGAGGCCGAGGGCGAGCGCGAGCCCGGCATCGAGGGCGAAGGCGAGGGCGACGAGGAGAACAACCTGTCGCTGTCGGCCATGGAGGCCGCGCTGAAGCCGCAGGTTCTGGAGACGTTCGAGAACATCAAGGCGACCTACGAGAAGCTGCACAAGCTGCATGAGGCGCGCATCGGCGCCATCCAGCGCGGCGAGGACGCCCACAAGCAGACCGACAAGAAGTACGAGAAGCTCAAGACCGAGATGGTCGAGCTGATGAACACGGTGCGCCTCAACAACCAGCGCATCGAGCAGCTGGTCGAGCAGCTCTACGCCCTGAACCGCAAGCTGACCGGCTTCGAGGGCAGGCTGCTGCGCATGGCCACCGACACGCGGGTCAAGCGCGAGGACTTCCTCAACCAGTATTTCGGCCACGAGCTGGATCCGAACTGGCTGGACCGCATCAAGGCGCTGAACAACAAGGCGTGGAACCGCTGCGTCGAGAAGTACGAGACGGACATCGTCAAGACGCGCGAGCAGATCTCCGGCATCGCCGACGAGGCGAAGCTGCCGATCGCCGAGTTCCGCCGCATCGTCTCGACCGTGCAGAAGGGCGAGAAGGAGGCGAGCCGCGCCAAGAAGGAGATGGTGGAGGCCAATCTGCGCCTCGTCATCTCCATCGCCAAGAAGTACACGAATCGCGGCCTGCAGTTCCTGGACCTGATCCAGGAGGGCAACATCGGCCTGATGAAGGCGGTGGACAAGTTCGAGTACCGGCGCGGCTACAAGTTCTCGACCTACGCCACCTGGTGGATCCGGCAGGCGATCACCCGCTCGATCGCCGATCAGGCGCGGACCATCCGCATCCCGGTGCACATGATCGAGACGATCAACAAGCTGGTCCGCACCAGCCGCCAGATGCTGCACGAGATCGGCCGCGAGCCGACGCCGGAGGAACTGGCGGAGCGGCTGATGATGCCGCTGGAGAAGGTCCGCAAGGTGCTGAAGATCGCCAAGGAGCCGATCAGCCTCGAGACGCCGATCGGCGACGAGGAGGACAGCCATCTCGGCGACTTCATCGAGGACAAGAACGCGGTGCTGCCGCTCGACGCCGCCATCCAGGCGAACCTGCGCGAGACGACCACGCGCGTGCTGGCCTCGCTGACGCCGCGCGAGGAGCGGGTGCTGCGCATGCGCTTCGGCATCGGCATGAACACCGACCACACGCTGGAGGAGGTCGGCCAGCAGTTCAACGTGACCCGCGAGCGCATCCGCCAGATCGAGGCGAAGGCCCTGCGCAAGCTGAAGCACCCCTCGCGGTCGCGCAAGCTGCGCAGCTTCCTCGACACCTGAGCGGGGCGGCGACCGCACGGATCGAACGGGGGCCTGCGGGCCCCCGTTCTTTTTTGGCCGGCCACACAACCCCGTCGGACAACCCCTTGCGCCGCACCCGCGTTCGCGGCACAGTCTGTGCCCCTGTGGGCCTGTAGTTCAGCGGTTAGAACGCGCCGCTCATAACGGTGTTGTCGTCGGTTCGAATCCGGCCGGGCCCACCAATCCCCTCCTTGGGCGACGACGCGCGCCGTCCGCTTGTCAACAGGCGGAACGTCGCAACCGGCCGGACGGAGCGCCTCCTCCGTCGGCCGTGCGATCCCGCCGAATTCGCCGCATGGTCCCGCCGGACCGTGGTTTTTTCGGTGCGAACGGTTGGATCCGCACGGGACGGGACAGGGACCGGCGTCCGTCCGGACGTCGACGGACGCGTGGCGCTTCCGGGTTGCCCCGAATTCGTCAACAGACTTATCCACATGCCTGATCGGGGCATGCCCCAAGGCCTAGGGGCGGCCGAAGGGCAGGGGCCGTTCGTCCCGATCTCGGCATTCGGGATAGGTTGATCGGCATCGGTGCAATTCCCTGGCGCGGAGCCATATTTTTGGTCATGTCCGGGCCCAGAGGCGTCGTGTCTGCGGTCCGGACGCGGTGAAGGAGGTGCCCCATGCAGGATGTCTTGAGGACGTCTTGCCAGCCACGGCCGGACGTACGGCGCGGTGGTGGTGTCCGCGCCTGGATTCGCCCGCCGGCGTACGTCGTGCACAGCGTTGCCGCGATCTTCGTGTTCGCCATGGTGCTTCACCTCCTGGTCGCGTTGGCCCGACTCGTCGACCCGGCCGACCCGGGGGCGCTGCTGGCGGTTGCCGGCGGCATGGCGGCGGTGCTGGTCACCATGGTCCCCTTCGCCGTGGTCTTCGCCGAGCGTGCCCACCGCGCCTGGGCCGGAGCGCCCGGCGCCGAAGGGCCGGGACGGCGCTGAGGGGCGGCCGATGCCGGCCCACCGTCACGCCGGGTGAACAAACCACTGCCGTCGGGCGACACGGCGGGGTTACACTCGCACCCGCAGGCTGGCGGCTGGGAGGTGTGCGCCCATGGGCATGTTCGATTTCCTGAAGATCATCGTCGCCGACGGCAAGGCGAAGAAGCCGCAGGCAGCCAAGGGAGCGGCACGGTCGGCCAACTGCATCGAAGTCGACAGCAAATCCTACCCGCTCGCCGCGTTGACCCCGAACGGCC
This sequence comes from Azospirillum sp. ST 5-10, assembly GCF_051225715.1. Classification (NCBI taxonomy): domain Bacteria; kingdom Pseudomonadati; phylum Pseudomonadota; class Alphaproteobacteria; order Rhodospirillales; family Azospirillaceae; genus Azospirillum; species Azospirillum sp. ST 5-10. The sequence continues at coordinate 31,170 of NZ_JBPJSP010000028.1, read as the reverse complement.
TGGTCGCCACCGGCTTCGACGGCTCCCTGATCCGGGGGCAGAACGCGCGCATCGTCGTCAAGATCGACGATGCCTACGCGCGCTTCAGCTTTCCCGCCACCGTGTCGGTCGCCGACGTCAAGGCGGACAAGCTCGTCTGCGAGTTCCAGATCCTGCCGCCGGAACTCGAGCAGACGCTGCGCAAATACAGCCAGATCCGCAAACAGAAGACGGGCGCGCGCTGACGGCGCCGTCCATGCCGCTCCTGCGGCACCTCAGGGACGGGCGGTGCCGGTCAGGGGAACGTTGGCGCTCACCACGGGTTCGTCGGCCATCATCGGCGTCGCCACCGTGCGCATCTTCTCGATCCACTCCGACAGGGTGACGAACTCGCAGCCCTTGGCCCGCAGGCCTTCGATGACGCCGGGCAGGGCCGAGGCGGAGGTCGGATAGGTGGAGTGCATCAGCAGCACGCTGGCGGTGCCGTCGGCGGTCTTCACGTGCTCGACGATCTTGTCGGGATCGCGCACCTGCCAGTCGCGGGTGTCGACGTTCCACAAGACGGGCACCATGCCCTCGTTGCGGATGATCGACAGCAGCTCCTGCGTGTAGCGGCCGTAGGGCGGCCGGAACAGGACCGGGTTGGCGCCCATGCCGCGCAGGATGCGGTTCGCCTCGACGATCTCGAAGCGCTGGGCCGCCGCCGGCATCGGCCGCAGGTTGGCGTGGGTCAGGCTGTGGCTGCCGACCTCGTGGCCGGCGGCGAGGAACGCCTTGATGATCTCGGGGTGCTTCGCCGCCACCCGGGCGATCGGGAAATAGGTGGCGCGCACCTTCTCCCGGTTCAGGATCTCCAGGATCTTCGGCGTGTGGATGCGGTGCGGCCCGTCGTCGAAGGTGAGCGCGCACAGGTTCCATTCCGCCCGCTTCAGCACCGCCGGCGCCACGTCGAACTTGGTGTCGGGCAGGACGGCGCCGAGCCGGCCGCCAAGACGCCGCGACCGCTTCTCGATCTCGGCCAGTTCGCGGGCCTCGTCCGGCGTGTAGAAGAAGGTGCCCTCCGTGGTCGGCATGGCCGCATCGGCGAGCGGACGGGTCGCCGCCGGGAGCACCGGCGGGATGGCGAGCGACGGGGTCGGACGCTCGACCGCGGCCTCGGCCGCCGCCGCGTCGGCCGGCGGCTCCGGCTTCGTCTGCGGCAGCGGCGCGAAGGCGATCGGGCCGGACGAGCCTGGCGGCTCCGCGGCGGGCGCCGGTGCCGGCGGGCCATCCAGGACCAGGCACCCGAATCCTTCGCCCACCATGCGGCGGCACAGCGCCGACGCGTCGACCCCGGCACCCAGGGCTGCGCGCAGAGCGACGCCGGACCGCGGTTCGGCGCCCAGCGGCACCACGCGCGGGCTCAACTCCTTCGCCAGGGCCGGCTCGCCGCGCTGCAGCTTCTGCCACGCCCACCAGGCGGAGCCCTCGTCGGCGAAGAGGCCGAGTTGCAGTGTGGCCGCCGTCGGCCGGGGCTCCTCGGCCCGCACGCCGCCGAACGCCAACAGCGCGGCCAGAGCGCCGAGAATGAGCGCCGTTCCTCGGCGGCGGCCATGGAACGGCACCGAAAGCGGCGTGGCGACGGGCGAAGGGGAGCGCATGCCGGGCGGGGGAATCGGGGCGTCGAACAAGGGCGGCTTCTCAATGGCTTCCGTTCGCGTCCCTGAGGGTGCCCGCGGGACCAGTCGATATGCCGTTGTGCCTACCACCCACTAGGCGGTAGTTCAAACGCCAAGTCGCTCTTATTTTCGACTTAATCCATCTTTTTCGCTCGGCGTTGCCCCGACGATACGGTCGATGCCAAGCATCCCGCTCGCAACTGTTTCGTGTGCGATCGTGGGCCGATGGACGGCGCCGAGCCGGACATGGAACGCCGGCCCCCTGCCGACGGTTGGAAGAAGGGTGCGCATCGGCCGACCGACGGCCGGGCGCCGCCCAAGCACACCGCCGAAGGAAGGAGGGAGCCCGGATATGTCTGAGGACCTGGAGCGCCGCATCCGGCAGCGCGCCTTCGAGATCTGGGACCGCGAGGGGCGTCCGGAAGGCCGGGCGCAGGACCACTGGACGCTGGCCCGGGAGGAGATCGCCATCGAGGACAACGTGGGGCAGACGTTGAAGCCCAACCCCAGTCACGGGCCGCAGGACACCGCCGAGCGGACGGAGCCGGTGGAGCCGGCGCTCAGCGTCGCCAACCAGGGAGAGATGCCGGGTCTGGACGACCAGGGGAACGGCACCACCAACTTTCCCGGCACCGATGACGAGTTGCCGCCGCCGCACTTCCAGGAGGCCCGGCCCGCGCCGACCGACGCCGCGCCTGCGAAACGCCGCCGCAAGGCGGCCGGCTGACGCCGGCGCGCCCGCTTCAGAGCCATGAACCACAAGGTGTTGCGATGGAGACCAACCTCGAGATCGCCTATCACGGTGTCGATCCGACGCCGGACGTCGACGCCTACATCCGCGAGCGCTGCGACAAGCTGAGCCGCTACTACGACCGGCTGGTCGGTGTGCGCGTCGCCGTCGAGGCGCAGCACCGCCAGCACAAGAACGGCAACGTCTTCGACGTCCACATCGAGCTGATGGTGCCCGGCCAGGATCTGGTGGTCAGCCGCCAGCCCAAGAAGGCGAAGGAGAAGTACGCCCACCCCGACGTCCGCACGTCCCTGCGGGACGCCTTCGAGGCGGCCGAGCGCCAGCTTGTCCAGCATAAGCAGAAGCTGCGCGGCGACGTGAAGGCCCATGACGCCGAGGAGCCGGGCCGCGTCGCGCAGCTCTATCCCGACGAGGACCACGGCTTCATCATGACCAGCACGGGGACGCAGCTCTACTTCCACCGCAACAGCTGCATCGATGTCGACTTCGCCGACCTGAAGACCGGCGACCCGGTGAAGTACATCGAGACCATGGGCGACACCGGACCGACGGCCTCCAAGGTGTGGCGGGTCTCCGGCGCTCCCAACGAGCTGGCGCGCATGTGAGCACGCGCGGCCGTCGGCCGGACGCCGCCAAGGGGTCGACGGCGTCCGGCCGATGGCGTCCGGCTTGCGGATTGGGCTGCCGAAAGGCGCACTTGACCGCGGGAGTCCGGCACCGCCATGTTCGAGTCCCGCCATAGAGCGGGGCGCACCGGTCCGGCCGAGCGCAGCATCGGGAGCCTGCGGTATGATCGACCTGGACGAGCTGGAGCGCGACGCCTTGACCGAGCTGGTCAACATGGGCGTCGGACGGGCGGCGACGCACCTCAGCCGCATGGTGGCGGACCAGGTGGCGCTGTCCGTCCCCTCGGTGAGCGTGGTGACCCGCGAGACGGCGATCCAGGCGCTGACCCGCAGCGAGCCGGCGCCCTTCGTCGCCGTCGGACAGAGCTTCCGGGGCCGCTTCAGCGGCCGCGCCCTGCTGATCTTCCCCGAGGTCAACAGCCTGGAGCTGGTGCGCGCGGCGTTGGGCGAGCACTACAGCCTGGAGGAGATCGTCGACCTGGAGCAGGAGGCGCTGACCGAGATGGGCAACGTCATCCTCAACGGCTGCCTGTCGGTGATCGCCAACGCCCTGCGCGAGAACCTCTCGATCTCCCTGCCCAACCTGCTGCGCGGCGACGGCCGCGCGGTCCTGCTCGGCGGCAGCCCCTCGGCGGCGGCCGACGAGCCCGTTCTCCTCCTCTACATCGATTTCTCCGTGCGCAGCCGGAACATCCGCGGCTACATCGCCCTCTTCATGGACCTGCCGTCCCTGACGGCGCTGCGCGACCTGATCCACCGCTTCATCGCCGACATCGCCGCCGAGGCCGATCGTGACCGCGACGCCTGAGCCGCCGGCCGTGCTGGCGGCCGTCCTCGACGGCCTCGACGCCGGGGTGGTCGTGCTCGATCCCGAGGGGCGCATCATCGTATGGAACGCCTGGATGGAGCGCGCCGCCGGCCACGCCGCGCCCGCCGCCGTCGGGCGCGGCCTCGCGTCGGTGTTCCCCGGACTGCCGGGATCCCGCGTGCAGACGGCCATCGGCGAGGCCCTGTCCACCGGCGCGCCCGCCGTGCTGTCGCACACTCTGAACCGCTTCCTGTTCGATCTCCGGCGTCCCGACGGCGAGACGATGGTGCACAACATCACGGTGCACCGCCTCGACGTCGCCGATGGACCGCTGTGCCTGCTGCAGATCGTCGACGTGACGCTGCAGGCGGAGCGCGACCGGTTCCTGCGCGAGCGGCGCGAGGCCCGCTATCGCGCCGTGGTCGACACGGCGCTCGACGCCATCGTCACCACCGACGTGTCGGGCACCATCCAGTGGCTCAACCGCGCCGCCGAACGGCAGTTCGGCTACACCGCGGCCGAGGCCTCCGGGCTGGACGTCGCCGTCCTGTTCGGCGAGGGAGCGGGGGCCTGGCTCGCCGCGGCCGACCATGCCGACAGCACGCCCTTCGAGGTGGTCGGACGGCGCAAGGACGGCACGGCCGTCGACCTCGAACTGTCGGTGGCGCGCTGGACGGCGGACGGCACCGGCTTCGTGACCGGCATCCTGCGCGACGTCACCGAGCGCAAGCGCGTCCAGGCCGATCTCCGCCGCGCCGTGGACCAGAAGAGCCTGCTGCTGCGCGAGGTGAACCACCGCGTGAAGAACAGCCTGCACCTGGTGTCCAGCCTGCTGTCGCTGCAGATGCGCGGCCTGTCCGACGACCGGCTGCGCCATCATTTCCGCGACGCGATCGGCCGCATCCACGCCGTCGCCCAGGTGCACGCCCGCCTGTACCAGACCGAACGCTTCCAGAGCGTCGAACTGGCCACCTACCTGCAGGCGATGATCGACGACCTGGTCAGCGCCTCCGGCGGCGCCGCGGCCTGCGACGTCCGGATCGACGCCGACGCGGTCGAACTGCCGATCGACGTCGCCATCCCGCTCAGCCTGGTCGCCAACGAGCTGATCACCAACGCCATCAAGCACGGCGCCGCGGAGCGGGTGGCGGTGCAGGTCGGCCTGCGCTGCGCCGACGGGCTGCTGACGTTCACGGTCGCCGACAGCGGCCCCGGCCTGCCCGCAGGGTTCGATCCCGGCCGCACCGGCAACCTCGGCATGCGCATCGTCTCCACCCTGACCCGGCAGATCGGCGGCACGGTGCGGGTCGACACCGCCGGGCCGGGGGCGACCTTCCGCATCGTCATGCCGCTGCCGGAAGGGACGCGCGTCGGCCGGGCCGACGCCGTGGCGGCCGACGGCTGACGAGACGGTTGGCGAATCGGCCGGGCGGATGCACGACGGGCCGCGGCGTCGCCCGCCGCGGCCCGTCGCATGATCGCCGCGTCGTGGAACGACGCCCCGCGGCACCCCGCCGACGCGTCCGCGCCGGATCAGCTCCGCGAAACGCGGTTGCGCAGGGCGTCGATCAGGCCGGAGACGTTGCCGCCGCTGCTCTGCACCACCGAGGCGAATTCCGAGCGCTGGGTGACGCCCATGCTCACCCCTTCGACCACCACGTCGATGATCTTGTGTCCGCCGTCCGCCTGCTTGCGCACCCGCCACGTCACGCCGACCGGCGGTCCGGAGGGACGGACGATCTGCGTCTCGACCATCGTGTCGCTGTTGCCCTCGGGCCGGCTGCCGGTGATGGTGAAGGTCTCGCCGGAATATTCGAGGAAGCGGTTGGCGTAGGTGTCGACGATCAGCCGCTCGAACAGGCGCAGATACTCCCGCTGCTGGTCGGGCGTCGCCGCGTTCCAGTAGCGGCCCAGCACCCAGCGGCCGATGTAGGGGATGTCGAACCCCTGGTGCAGCAGGCGGGTGAAGCTCTGCAACGCCTGCTGGCGGGACAGGTCGGAGCGGGAGAAGGTGTTGATCGCCTCGTCGCCCAGCTTCTTGATGAAGTCCGCGGCAGCCGAATCGGCGGCCTGGGCGACGGCGGGACCCATCGTCCAGCCGCTAACCGCGAGCAGGGCGAGGGAGGCGGTGAAGGTGCGGCGTGTCAGCATGGCGACTTCAAGTTGGCGGACCGGCATGGCTTGTCAACGGTCATACGACCTTGGTGTTTCCGTCGGCGGGGGCCGTGCCGGTCACTGCGACTGCGGGAACTCGGGGAACTCCGGCGCCGCCGCCGGCTGCTCCGAATCGCGGATCTGCGCGGCGCGCTGCTGGCGGTACAGGCTGCGCACCGTCGCGTAGTAGTCGAGGGAGTTGCGGCGCAGGTCGTCGACCTCGCTCAGCACCCGCGACCGCCGGTCGATGGCGCCGGCGCCGGCGCGGGCGTACAGCAGATCCTTCTGATCGGTGCCGTAGGCCCAGATCCGCACCGGATCGGCCACCGTGTCGACGGCGTAGCCCGTGGCGTCGCGCACGTTGGAGGGGCCGATGAGCGGCAGCACGAGGTACGGTCCCTCGCCGAGTCCCCAGACCGCCAGGGTCTGGCCGAAGTCCTCCGGCTCGTAGGGCATGCCGGCCGTGGACGCCACGTCCGCGAGGCCGCCGGCGCCCAGCACCGTGTTGGTCAGGAAGCGGCCGGTCGCGAGCTGGGCGCCCTCGAAATCGCCCTGCAGCAGCTCGTTGGCGATCACCAGCGGGCTCAGCAGGTTGAGGATGAAGGACTGCACCGCGTCCTGCAGGGGATCCGGGGTCAGCGTGTGGTACACTTCCGCCGCCGGCCGGATGACCAGGATGTCCGCCGCCTCGTTGACGCCGAAGACCGCCCGGTTGAACGGCTCCAGCGGATCGTTGGCTTCGTAGTAGGCGTCGCCCGTCGCGCCGTCGGGCGGGGTGGACGCACAGCCGGCGGCGAGCGACAGGGAGACGGCGGCGGCGGCGCGCAGAAGGGTACGAAGGCTGGCGAGCGTCATGAGGTCTTCGGCTCTCGTCTCTGATCGGATCGGCGCAAGCGAACCGGCCGCGGCAGGGCGTCGGGAACGCGTCGGACGATCGGGTCGTCAATCGTTGTTCGATGGCCGCTCGTCGCCCGGATTGCCCCGGTCCACGCCCAACCGTCTTGCTGCGTAGCACAGGCTCGGCGTTTTGACCAGCGTGCGCGAGACGGCCGGCGGAGCGCCGGCCGCCGGGTGTTGCACAGGTGTGATAGGGCTGTGATCGAAAACCTGTTTACCCTGCATAAAGATATCTTTATATCTCTATCCAAGGTGATCGTGAGCGAGAGGAAGCGCAGGGCCATGGACGACCTGCTTCAGACCCTGAAGGCGGCGGCGGAGCCGACGCGGCTGCGGCTGCTCGCCCTGTGCGCGCACGGGGAGCTGACGGTCAGCGAACTGACCCACATCCTCGGCCAGAGCCAGCCGCGCGTCTCGCGCCATCTCAAGCTGCTGTGCGACGCCGGCCTGCTCGACCGCTTCCGCGAGGGAACCTTCGCCTTCTACCGCCTGGCCGAGCGCGGCGCCTCGGCGGAGCTGGCGCGGGTGCTGGTCGACGCCATCCCGGCCGATGACCAGACCCTGGCGCTCGATCTGGAGCGGCTGGACGCCATCAAGCGCGGACGGTCGGAGTCGGCTGCTGCCTATTTCCGCGAGAACGCCGCGCGCTGGCATGAGATCCGCGCCCTTCACGTGCCCGAGCGGGAGGTCGAGGCGGCGTTGATCCGTCTGCTGCCGGACGGCCCGATCGGCGATCTGCTGGACATCGGCACCGGCACCGGGCGCGTGCTGGAGGTGCTGGGCCCGCGCAGCAGCCGCGCCGTCGGCGTCGACCAGTCCCGCGAGATGCTCGCCGTCGCCCGCATCAACCTCGATGCGGCGGGGCTGCGCCAGTGCCACGTGCGCCAGGCCGACATGTACCAGCTGCCGTTTCCCTCGGGCTCGTTCGACGTGGCGGTGATCCACCAGGTGCTGCATTTTGCCGAATCGCCGGCCGACGTGGTGGGCGAGGCGGCGCGGGTGCTGCGCCCCGGCGGGCGGCTCCTCGTCGTCGACTTCGCGCCGCACGCGCTGGAGACCCTGCGCACCGAGCACGCCCACCGCCGGCTGGGTTTCGCCGACCAGGAGGTGGCCGAGTGGTGCCGGCGGGCGGGTCTCGACGCCGCGCCGGTCGTCCATCTCGCCGGCGACCCGCTCACCGTCACCCTTTGGCCGGCCACCCGCGCGGCGCCGCGCGGGGCCGGCCGTTCCCCGACCGTCCTGTCCAGCATCGGAGCCCCCGAATGACGCCCGCCGTCCCGTCCGTCAGCTTCGAGTTCTTCCCGCCCAAGACGGAGAAGATGGAGCAGAGCCTGTGGCAGGCCATCGAACGCCTCGCCCCGCTGGCGCCGTCCTTCGTCTCGGTCACCTACGGGGCCGGCGGCTCGACCCGCGAGCGCACCCACAACACGGTGTGCCGCATCCAGCGCGAGACGGGCATCCCGGCGGCGGCCCACCTCACCTGCGTCGGCGCCACCCGCGACGAGATCGACGCCGTCGCCCGCACCTACTGGGACGCCGGCATCCGCCACATCGTCGCCCTGCGCGGCGACCCGCCGGAGGGGCAGGGCGGGGCGGCCGGCGCCTACGTCCCGCATCCCGGCGGCTATCCCTACGCGGTTGACCTCGTGGCGGGGCTGCGCCGGGTCGCCGACTTCGAGGTGTCGGTGGCGGCCTATCCGGAGACGCACCCGGCGGCGCCCTCGCCGGACTTCGACCTGGACAACCTGAAGCGCAAGGTGGACGCCGGCGCGACGCGGGCGATCACCCAGTTCTTCTTCGACAACGACGCCTTCTTCCGCTTCCGCGACCGCGCCGCGGCGGCCGGCATCGCCGTCCCCGTCGTCCCCGGCATCCTGCCCATCACCAACTTCGCCCGCGCCTGCGAGTTCGCCGCCCTGTGCGGCGCCGCCGTGCCGGATCGGCTGGCCGCGACCTTCGACGGGCTCGACGCCGAGCCGGAAACCCGCCAGCTCGTCGCCGCCACGGTGGCGGCGGAGCAGTGCCAGGCGCTCCAGGCCGGCGGCGTCGACGCCTTCCACTTCTACACCCTGAACCGTGCGGAGCTGACGATCGCCATCTGCCGCATGCTGGGCGTGAAGGCCAGGCACGCCGCTCCGGCGGCGGGATGACGTGCCGGAGCGCCACCATGTTAGAATCGACGTGATCCACACGAGCCGCGGAGAGGACGCCATGAGCGGCCGGCACGCCTACGACGAGGACTACTACGCCTGGACCCAGGAACAAGCGCGCCTGCTGCGCGAGGCGGCGCGCGAGCGGATCAACACGGCCGTGGACTGGGAGCACATCGCGGAGGAGATCGAGGACATGGGAAAGAGCGACCGGCGCCTTGTCGGCAGCCATCTCGCCCGGGTCGTCGAGCATCTTCTGAAGCTGGAGTTCTCGCCGGCTGCCGCCCCCCGTGGTGGATGGCGCAAGACGGTGCTGGAGCAGCGCGCCAGCGCCATCGATGCCCTCGATGACAGTCCCAGCCTGAAAGGAAAGCTGGCGATCGGGGCCATCTACCGGCGCGGCCGCCGGTTCGCCAGCGAGGGTCTGGGGCAGGACCAGGTCGAAGAACGCCTGCTGCCGGCAGATTGCCCTTACAGCCTCGACCAACTCCTCGACGAGGACTGGTGGCCGGTCAGCCGCCACGGCCACGATTGACCCGCCCGGAAAACCGAAAGCGAATCCCGTTCCCATGCCCCACATCCTCGACACCCTGCGTGACCGCGTTCTCCTGTGCGACGGCGGCTTCGGCAGCCGCATCCAGGCGCTCGACCTCGACGTCGACAAGGACTTCTGGGGCCACGAGAACTGCACCGACATCCTGCCCCTGTCGCGCCCCGACATCGTGCGCGAGATCCACCGCGGCTACTACGAGGCCGGGGCGGACATGGTGGAGACCGACACCTTCGGCGCCTCGCCGGTGACGCTCGGCGAGTTCGGGTTGCAGGACAAGGCGTTCGAGATCAACCGGCGGGCGGTCGAATTGGCGCGCGAGGCGGCCGGCAGCTTCGGCGACGGGCGCGACCGCTTCGTGCTGGGCTCCATCGGGCCGGGCACCAAGCTGCCGAGCCTCGGGCACATCGCCTATCCCGCGCTGGAGGAGTCGTTCCGCGTCCAGGCCGCCGGCCAGATCGCCGGCGGCTGCGACGCCATCCTCATCGAGACCTGCCAGGACCCGCTGCAGATCAAGGCCGCCGTCAACGGCGTGAAGCGGGCCCGCCGGGAGGCCGGGACCGACACGCCGGTGTTCGTGCAGGTCACGGTGGAGACCACCGGCACCCTGCTGGTCGGCACCGACATCGCCGCGGCCGCCACGGCGATCCGCGCGCTCGACGTGCCGCTGCTGGGCCTCAACTGCGCCACCGGGCCGCTGGAGATGAGCGAGCACGTGCGCTGGCTGTCCCAGAACTGGCCGGGCCTGATCTCGGTGCAGCCCAACGCCGGCCTGCCGGAGCTGGTGGACGGCAAGACCCACTATCCCCTGCGCCCCGACGACTTCGCCACCTGGCTGGAACGCTTCGTCGCCGAGGACGGGGTCAACATGGTGGGCGGCTGCTGCGGCACCAACGTGCCGCACATCGCCGCCGCCGATGCGGTCCTGCGCAAGCTGGCGCCGGCCGGCGCCCACCGCCCGGCGCCGAAGGGGCGGACGGTGCACTGGGTGCCGGCGGTGTCGTCGCTCTACTCCCAGGTCACCCTGCGCCAGGAGAACGCCTTCTTCGCCATCGGCGAGCGCTGCAACGCCAACGGCTCCAAGAAGTGGCGCGAGCTGCAGGAGCGCCACGAGTGGGACGGCTGCGTCGACATGGCCCGCGAGCAGGTCAAGGAGGGCAGCCACGCCCTCGACGTCTGCACCGCCTTCGTCGGCCGCGACGAGGCCGCCGAGATGAACGAGGTCATCAAGCGCTTCGTCGGCTCGGTCACGGCGCCGCTGGTCGTCGATTCCACCGAGCTGCCGGTGCTGGAGCAGGCGCTGCAGCTCTACGGCGGCAAGGCCATCATCAACTCCATCAACTTCGAGGACGGCGAGGAGCCCGCCCGCAGGCGCCTGGAGCTGGCCAAGAAGTTCGGCGCCGCGGTGATCGCGCTGACCATCGACGAGGAGGGCATGGCGAAGACGCCGGAGCGCAAGCTCGCGGTCGCCAGGCGCCTCTACGCCATGGCGGTGGACGAGTACGGGCTCGACCCGGCCGACCTGCTGTTCGACCCGCTCACCTTCACCATCGCCACCGGCAACGAGGACGACCGCAAGCTGGCGATCTGGACCCTGGAGGGGATCGAGGCGGTGGCGCGCGAGATGCCGGACTGCCAGATCATCCTCGGCCTCTCCAACGTCTCCTTCGGGCTCAACGCGGCGGCCCGCCACGTCCTGAACTCGGTCTTCCTCGACCACGCCGTGCGGCGCGGCATGACCGGGGCGATCGTCCACGTCTCCAAGATCCGGCCGCTGCACCAGATCCCGGAGAACGAGGTCAAGGTGGCCGAGGATCTGATCTTCGACCGAAGGGCCGAGGGCTACGACCCGCTGCAGGCCTTCATCGCCCTGTTCGAGGGCCGCAAGGCGGCCGACGCCAAGAAGAAGACCCGCCCCGACACCATCGAGGAGTGCCTCAAGCAGCGCATCGTCGACGGCGACCGCACCGGCCTGGAGGACGACCTGAAGGCGGCGATGGACCGCCACCCGCCGCTGGACATCATCAACAACCTGCTGCTCGACGGCATGAAGGTGGTGGGCGAGCTGTTCGGCGCCGGCAAGATGCAGCTTCCCTTCGTGCTGCAGTCGGCCGAGACCATGAAGGCCGCCGTCGCCTATCTCGAGCCCTTCATGGAGAAGGTGGACGGTCAGCAGAAGGGCACCATGGTGCTGGCCACGGTGAAGGGCGACGTCCACGACATCGGCAAGAACCTCGTCGACATCATCCTCACCAACAACGGCTACAAGGTGGTCAACCTCGGCATCAAGCAGCCGGTGACGGCGATCATCCAGGCGGCCAAGGAGCACCGGGCCGACGCCATCGGCATGTCGGGCCTGCTGGTGAAATCGACCGTCGTGATGCGCGAGAACCTGGAGGAGATGACCCGCGAGGGGCTCGAGGTGCCGGTCCTGCTGGGCGGCGCCGCGCTGACCCGCGGCTACGTCGAGGAGGACTGCGTGCGCGCCTACGGCAGCGGCCGCGTCGCCTACGCCGGCGACGCCTTCGACGGCCTGTCGCTGATGGACCAGGTGGTCACCGGCGCCTTCGACAACCACCTCGCCATCCAGCAGGTGAAACGCCAGGGCAAACCGGTCAACCGCCGCCGCACCCTGGGCAAGGCGGCGGAGGCGGCCACCGGGCCGGTGGACTACGCCGTGGCGCGGGCGCGGCGCACCCGTCTGGGCGAAGGCGTGCCGGTGGCGGCGCCGCCCTTCTGGGGGCCGCGGGTGCTGGAGCATGTGCCGCTGAAGACGCTGGTCACCTACCTGAACGAACGCATGCTGTTCCAGCTCCAGTGGGGCTACCGCAAGGACGGCCGCACCCTGGAGCAGTTCATGGAGTGGTCGCGCAAGGAGCTGCGGCCGATCCTCGACCGTCTGCTGCGCCGCTGCGCCCAGGAGGAGATCCTGCGGCCGCAGGCCGTCTACGGCTACTGGAAGGCGGCCGGCGAGGGCAACGACCTGATCCTCTTCGCCGAGGACGGCGAGCGGGAGGTCGCCCGCTTCGCCCTGCCGCGCCAGGCCAGGGAGGACGGGGAGTGCATCGCCGACTTCGTGCGCGACGTCGACTCCGGCGAGCGCGACGTCATCGGCCTGCAGGTCGTCACCATGGGACAGCACGCGTCGGAGGTGGCGCGCGACTGGTTCGCCGAGAACCGCTACCAGGATTATCTCTACCTGCACGGCCTGTCGGTGGAGATGACCGAGGCGATGGCGGAGTACGTCCACGCCCGCATCCGCGCCGAGCTCGGCTTCGCCGCCGAGGACTCCCGGGACAAGGACAAGCTGCTGCAGCAGGCCTACCGTGGCTCGCGCTACTCCTTCGGCTATCCCGCCTGCCCGCGGGTGGAGGACCAGGACCAGCTCCTGCGGCTGCTCGACGCCGGGCGGATCGGCGTGGAGCTGTCGGACGAATCGCAGCTCCATCCGGAACAGAGCACCTCCGCCATCGTCATCCTGCACCCGCGCGCCAAGTACTTCAGCGTGTGATGCACAGGCCCGCCGCGGGACCGTCGTCCCCCGCGGCGGGCGCTTCGGACCTTCGTCCTAGGGCGCCCGTCCGGTTCCCCGGCCGACCCGGCTCGCGTATCCTCACCGCCATGACCGATGCCGCGCCCCTCGAGCTTCACCGGGAAACCGTCCTCCCGGACTGGATCGACTACAACGGCCACATGAACGTGGCCTACTATCTGCTGGCGTTCGACCACGCCACCGACGCCGTGCTCGACCATTTCGGGGTGGGGCGGGCCTACGCCGAGTCCGGCGCGGGGTCGATGTTCGTGGTCGAGGCGCACCTGACCTACGCCCGCGAGGTCACCCAGGGCGACCGGCTGCGCTTCTCGTCGCGCGTCCTCGGCGTCGACGCCAAGCGGGTGCAGCTGTTCCACGAGATGCACCACGCCGACGACGGGTTTCTCGCCGCCACCGCCGAATTCATGCTGCTGCACGTCGACCTCGCCGACCGCCGCGCGGCGCCGCTGCCGGCCGCGGCGCGGAGCCGGTTCGAGGCCGCCGCCGCGGCCCACGCCGCCCTGCCGCGGCCGGTCCAGTCCGGCCGCGCCGTCGCCATGCGGCCGAACGTCCGGTGAGCACGGGCAGGGTACCCTTTTCGGATTGGCATCGCCGCCCTTTCTGCCTATCTGTTGTCCCATGAACAGGATTGTAGTCATGGCGGCAGCGCTGGCGGCGGCGTTGCTCACGGCGGCCCCGGTGTCGGCGGAGTGCACCGACCCGGCGCAGCCCGAGGTCAACTGGCGGCGCTGCTATTTCGACGGGCGCGATCTGGCCGGCGTCGACCTCACGGGGGCGATGCTGCGGGACGCCACCTTCCAGCGGGCCGGCATGACGGGGGCGAACCTCACCGAGGCCGACGGCTACCGCGCCAAGTTCATGAGCGCTGGCCTGCCCGAGGTCACCTTCGACAGGGCACGGCTGATCGAGGCGGATTTCACCCGGGCCGACCTCGCCGGCGCCAGCTTCCGCGAGGCCGACCTGCGCAACGCCAAGCTGGTGGACGCCAACCTCAAGGGGGCCGACTTCACCGGCGCCAAGCTCGGCGGCGCCGACCTGCGCCGTGCCAACCTGTCCGGCGCCATCTGGATCGACGGCAAGCGGGTGTGCGCGGAGAACTCAGTGGGCCAGTGCTACTGAAGCACCGCCGCCGGCACGGGCGTCCGCCGAAAGGCCTGTTGCCGCGTCCGGGAGTGCCTGGGTAGCGTGGCCTCGACGTCCCGGGTGCGGGGGAGCGGACCTTGGCCTACAGCGACGACTTTGAGCGGGCGAGCGCCCTGGCGGAGCAGGCCATGGAGCGCATGCGGGCGGAACGGCTGCCGCCCAACCCGGAGAACTTCACGCTGTGGTACGCCTATCACAGCGGCCACTTTCCCGACCTCACGCGGGCCATCGACCTCGCCCGCCGCGACGGGGGAATGCTGAGCCAGGCCCATTGCGACGAGCTGTTCAAGCGCTTCTTCACGCTCGACGCCGAGGCCCAGGCGATCCGCGAGACCAGCGAGCGCGCCCGCATGGCGCTCGGCAAGATCCTCGAGATGCTGAGCACCGTCGGCAGCGAGACCAACCGTTACGGCAACGCGCTGGCCGGCTTCCGGGGCGAGCTGGAGCAGCCGATGTCGCTCGACGATCTGCGGGCGGTGATCGCCGCCATCGCGGCGGAGACCACCGCCATCGCCGACCGCCAGACGCGCCTGCAGTCGCAGCTCCTGGACTCCACCCAGCAGCTCGCCGAAATGCGGGTCAGCCTCGACACCGCACGGCGCGAGGCGATGACCGACGGGCTCACCGGCATCGCCAACCGCAAGGCGTTCGACGCCACCCTGGCGGCGGCGGCCCAGGAGGCGGGCCATGACGGGCTGCCGCTGTCGCTGCTGATGGTCGACATCGACCATTTCAAGCGGTTCAACGACACCCACGGCCACCTGGTGGGCGACCACGTGCTGCGCCTCGTGGCGCGGGTGCTGACCGACTGCATCAAGGGCCGCGACACCGCGGCGCGCTACGGCGGGGAGGAGTTCGCCATCATCCTGCCGCGCACCGGGCTGGACAACGCGCTCAAGGTGGCCGAGCAGGTCCGTGTCTCGGTGGGCAGCCGGCAGATCGTCAACAAGGCGCGCAGCGTCAGCTACGGCGCCGTCACGCTGTCGGTCGGGGCGGCGCAGTGGCGGCCCGGCGAGCCGCTGGCCGACCTGGTGCGCCGCGCCGACGCCGCGCTCTACGCCGCCAAGCGCGGCGGCCGCAACCGCGTGTGCGGCGAAGGGGCGGCGTAACGGCGTAACCTACACCGGCCGCACCCACACCGCGGTGTCGTGGAACGCGGCCCCGCCGGCCGGCGGGATCGGGGCGGGCGAGGTGAGCGCGTTGATGCCGACGCCTTCGGGGAAGCAGGCGCCGTCCCAGATCCCCTCCGCCACCACGACGCCCCGCTGCACGCCGTCGAAATGGCGGGCGTGGAGGGTGACGGCGCCCAGGCGGTTGCCCAGGCGCACCGCCGCGCCGTCGGCGACGTCCAGCATGGCGGCGTCGTCGGGGTGGAGGAGCGCGGTCGGCCGTCCCTCGCGCTTGCGGGCGGTCGGCGTCTCGTTGAAGCTGGTGTTGAGGAACTGGCGGGCCGGCGGGGTGATCAGGCGGAACGGGTGCGCGGCGTCGGTCGGGCTGCCGGGGGGCATGTGGTCCGGCAGCTCCGGACAGCCCTCCAACGGCCCCAGTGCCGCCCAGTCCGGGGCGAAGCGGAAGCGTCCGTCGGCGAAGGCGAAACCCTTGAGGAAGTGCGACGTCTCGAAGTCGGGCTGGACGTCCAGCCAGCGCTCGGCGTGCAGGGTCTCGGCGTCGGGCAGGCCGGAGGCCTTGAGCATGGCGTCGACCACCTCCCAGGCGGTCATGGCGAAGCCGGGGTGCTCGGCACCGACGCGCCGGGCGATCTCGGCGTTGACCCAGTGGTTCTCGCGCGCCTCCCCCTGCGGCTCGATCACCTTGCGGCCGACCAGGATGTGCATCTGGCCGCCGCCGCGGTAGAGGTCGTCGTGCTCGAGGAAGGTGGTGGCGGGCAGCACCAGGTCCGCCAGCCGTGCCGTGTCGGTCATCACCTGCTCATGGACGGCGACGAACAGGTCGTCGCGCTTCAGCCCCCGGACGACCTGGCCGAGGTCCGGGCAGATCGCCGCCGGGTTGGTGTTCTGCACCAGCATCGCGGTGACCGGCGGGCCGCCCCTGAGGGCCTCGGGATCGCCGGTGAGCACCGCGCCGATGCGGGTCTGCTCCAGCGCCCGCACCGAGGGGTCGAGGCGGTCCAGTCCCTCCGCCAGGGTGCGGTCGATGCGGTAGATGCCGCTCGAGCAGTAGAGGGCGCCGCCGCCCTTGTGCGCCCACGCCCCGCTGACCACGGGCAGGCAGGACACCGCGTGCATCTGCGCCGCCCCGTTGACGGCCCGCGTCAGCCCGTAGCCGAGCCGCAGATAGCTGCGCTTGGTCCGCCCGTAGAGGCGGGCGAAGTCGACGATCGCCTCGGCGCTGAGGCCGGTGATCGCCGCCGCCCACTGCGGCGTGCGGCTCGCCAGGTGGGCCTCCAGCCGTTCGGTGCCGGCGGCGTAACGGGCGAGATAGGCGCGATCGGCCAGGCCTTCGGCGAACAGCACGTGCATCACCGCGCAGGCCAGCGCCCCGTCGGTGCCGGGGCGCGGCATCAGGTGCAGGTCGGAGACCTCCGCCGTGCCGGTGCGGTAGGGATCGACGGTGACCAGCTTGGCGCCGCGCGCCTTGCGGGCGCGGGCGACGTGGGTCATCACGTTGACCTGGGTCGCCACCGGGTTGCCGCCCCAGTTGACGATCAGGTCGCTGTCCGCCATCTCGCGCGGGTCGGCGCCGCGGATGGCGCCGTGGCCGGCGAGCCACCCCATGTTGGCCGGCGTGTCGCACACCGTGGAATACTGGCGCGAATAGCCCTTGGCGTGGCGCAGGCGCTGGATCGAGCCGCGCTGCACCAGCCCCATGGTCCCGGCGTAGTAGTAGGGCCAGACCGCCTCCGGGCCGTAGCGGCGCTCGGCCGCCAGGAAGGCGTCGGCGAGGCGGTCCAGCGCCTCGTCCCAGCCAATCTCGGCCCACTGCCCGGCGCCCTTCGGACCGGTGCGCAGCAGCGGCCTCAGCACCCGGTCCGGGTTGTGCACCCGCTCGGCGTAGCGGGCGACCTTGGCGCAGATGACGCCGGCCGTATAGCTGTTGGCGGCCGCCCCCCGCACCTTGCCGATGCGGTCGGGGGCCAGCCGCTCCACCTCGAGCGCGCAGGTGCTGGGGCAGTCGTGCGGACAGGCGCTGGGAAGATACTCGCTCACGGTTCGGCTCCGGCGGCGGGACGACGCTGCACTCTATGTCCGACGGCCCGGCTCGGCAATGCGCGGCTGACCGCTGGGGCGGCGACGGGCCGGACAGAAAATTCGCCTGCGAAGAAACAATGGCGCCGTTGCGCGAAGGAAAATTACCAAGTAATCGAACGTATATATCCCGATATGTGACCAAATGTCAAACGAGGCGCCAGAAAGTAACAGTAAAACAAAATTGATGAAGCGCATTTATCATGTTATATCAGGAGAAACTGAAGAGTAATCCCGGATCGAGCGGTGACTTCGGTGCCGGAACTCCAGTGATGGATGAACCCATTGACTTCGTGCATGGGATGGGGGAACGAATGTTTGCTAATCTGAAGGTTGGCACAAGGATCGCGCTGGGGTTTGCCGTCGTCGTCGCGCTGCTGGCAATCCTCGGCGGCATATCCTGGACCGAGACCTCGTACTCCAAGACGCGGCTGACCGGGTTCGCCCGTCAGGCGGAGATCGGCGACGCCATCGCCGGCGTCGAGAGCGCGATCCTGAAGGCGCGGTTCGTCGCGCTGCGGTTCACCTACACCGGCCAGGAGGGCGATCTGCCGGAGATCCGCAAGGCGCTGGGCGAGGCGCGCGAGGAGCTGGTCGGGGTGCGCGGCATGGTGACGTCCGAGGAGAACCGGCGGCTGGCCGACGAACTGCTCGCCGTTCTCGACCGCTACACCAGCGGCACCGAGGCGATGGCCAAGGATCGCCTGCGCCGTGAGGTCCTGACCAAGGAGGTGCTGTACGACGCCGGCTCCAAGCTGCGCGGCCTCCTCCTGGCGATCCGCGAAGGCCAGGAGGCGGCCGGCGACCCGGCCGGCGCCGCGGCCTACGCCCGGGTCGCCGAATCCGTGTGGACCGTGCGCATCCTGGTGTCGCGCATTCTCGCCGGGGACGCCTCCTACACGTTCGAAACCGTGCACAAGTACGTCGACCAAGCGGTCAAGGCGATGACGGACGCGTCGGCCGTCCCGCTCGCCGGCGAGCAGGCGCAGCGCGCCAGCGACGCCGCCGCGCTGCTGCGCGACGTCGCTGAGGATCTGCGCGAACTCGAGGCAACGGTCGTCCGCGTGGAGGAGATCCGCGCGACGACGCTGGGGCCGGGAGGCGCCGCGATGGCGAAGACGCTGGCCGAGCTCGGCAAGTCCGCGGCCGCCCTGCGCACCGCCTACCAGGAGGAGGCGACGGCCGCCGCGACACGGTCGGAGGCCGCGGCGCTGGTGCTCACCCCGGCGGCGGTGCTGCTGGCCCTCCTGCTGGCCTGGCTGATCGGCCGCGGCATCGCCCACCCCGTGGTGGCGATGACGGCCGCCATGGAGCGTCTGGCGCGCGGCGACGCCGACCTCGACGTGCCGGCGACGGGACGCCGCGACGAGATCGGCCGGATGGCCGGGGCGGTCCAGGTGTTCAAGGACAACCTGCTGCACCAGCGCGCGCTGGAGGAGGAGATGAAGCGCACCGAGGCACGCGCCGAGGAGGAGAAGCGCGACGCCCTGCGCCGTCTCGCCGACGGGTTCGAGAGCAGCGTCAAGGCGATCGTCACCCAGGTCTCCGCCGCCGCCGGCCAGATGCAGGAGAACTCCCAGCGCCTGACGCACATGGCCGAAGAGGGACGGTCGCGCGCCGCCAGCGTCGCGGCGGCGGCCGAGCAGGCCTCCGCCAACGTGCAGACCGTCGCCACCGCGGCGGAGGAGATGACCAGTTCGATCTCCGAGATCTCGCGCCAGGTCACCCAGTCCAACGATGTGGCCCGTCAGGCGGCGCAGCGGGCCGAGACCACGTCGCGCAGCATGCAGACCCTGGCCGACCAGGCCAAGAGCATCGGCGACGTGGTCGAGCTGATCAACTCGATCGCCAGCCAGACCAACCTGCTGGCCTTGAACGCCACGATCGAGGCGGCGCGCGCCGGCGAGGCCGGCAAGGGCTTCGCCGTGGTGGCCAGCGAGGTGAAATCGCTCGCCAACCAGACCGCGAAGGCGACCGAGGAGATCGCCTCGCAGATCACCGGCATGCAGGACGCCACCCGCGGCGCGGTCGGCGCCATCGCCGAGATCGCCGAGGTGATCGGCCAGGTGAACGCCTTCTCCACCACCATCGCCGCGGCGGTGGAGGAGCAGGACGCGGCGACCCGCGAGATCGCCCGCAACGTCCACCAGGCGGCCGACGGAACCGAGGAGATCTCGCGCAACGTCGGCGGCGTCCAACAGGTCGCCGACGGCACGGGATCGGCCGCCGAGGTCGCCCTCGAAGCCGCCAAGCAGCTGTCGCGCGACGCCGAGCGGTTGTCCCAGGAGGTCGACCGCTTCATCCTCCAGGTCCGCGCCGGCTGACCCCGGCGCGCCGTCGCAGGTCGGCCGCGAGGCGGCCGACCGGCGTCTCCCAGTCCCCCCAGGAGGGTTGGCGGTAGAGGCGGGCGGTGGGGTACCACGGCGTCGTGGTGCCCTCCAGCCCCCAGCGCCACGCCGGCACGCACGGCAGCAGCACCGACATCGGCACACCGAGGCCGCCGGCGAGATGGGCGACCGACGTGTCGGAGGTCACCAGCAGGTCCAACCCCGTCAGGATCGCCGCGGTGTCGGCGAAGTCGGCGATCTCCGGGCCGAGGTCGGAGAAGGCGCCGGGCAGCATCGTGCCGTCGAGATCGTGCCGGCCGTCGCCCAACTGCAGGCCGAAGAAGCGGACGCCCGGCAGTTCCAGCAGGGGCAGCAGGGGCCGCAGGCGGGGCGAGCGGCCACGGTTGGCGGCGCCGTCCGGTGCCCCTGCCCACACCACCCCGACCCTGAGCGCCCCGCCGGCCTCCGCCTCCAGGCGGCGGCGCCACGCGTCGGCCAGTTCCGGCTCCGCCGTCAGGCAGGGCAGGAAAGGGAGCAACTCGTCCGGACCGACGCCGGCGAGGTGCGGCAGGCTGTGCAGCGGCACGACCGCATCGACCGGCGGACGCTCCCCGCCGACCGCCATCGCCAGCGACACGCCGGCGGCGCGGCCCGCCAGGCGCACCAGCGCGCTCTGGCATTCGACCGCCACCCAGTGGCCGCGTGCCGCGAACCAGGCGGCGTAGCGGACCAGCTGCAGGGTGTCGCCGAACCCGGAATCGGCGACCATCAGCAGCCGTGCGCCGGGGGCGAGCCGGTCGACCGGACCGGGCACCCGCAGCTTCGCCAGCCACGCCGAGTCGGCGTTCTGGTAGCGGTGGAAGCGGGCCGCCCCGCCGACGAAATCGTCCAGCAGAAAACGGCATTCGGCCAGCGCCTCGGCGGCGGCCAGCAGGTCCGGCTTGGCCGCCAGGGCCGCCTCCAGCGGCGCCTCGGCGGCGGCCACCTGGCCGCGGCGCTGGCGGGTGCGGCCGAGCCGGTAGAGGGCCGCGGCGTTCGCCGGCTGCATCGCCGTGGCACGCTCCAGCCAGCGCTCCGCCTCCTCCAGCCGGTCGGCGGCGAGCAGACGGTCGCCGAGGGCCAGGACGGCGCCGGGGTGATCGGGACGGGCGGCGACGGCGCGGCGGAACGCGGCGGTGGCGCCCGCGTCGTCGCCGAGCGTGCGGCGGGCGTTGCCCAGGTTGAACCAGGGGCCGGGCTGGTCCGGCGCGCTGCGGGCGGCCCGGCCGAAGACGGCGGCCGCCGCCGCAGGATCGCCGCCGGCCTGCAGCGCCGCGCCGTGGTTGCCGAGGACGCCGGCGTTGGCCGGCGCCAGCGCGAGCACGCGGCCGTACAGAGCCGCCGCCTCCTCCCACGCCCCGGCGTTGTGGCGGGCGATCGCCCGCGCGAACAGGTCCTTGATGTCCGTCATGGCCGGCACCATAGGGCATCCGGCGGCGGGGCGGTACGCCCGGCGGCCGGGCATGGGCGTCGTCATCGCCGCCGCACCGGCACGTCCGCCCCTCCGGCGAGAGGGGGCGGGGCGCCGGCGCGGCGCCCCGTCCCGGCGGTCACCGAATGAAGGTGTCCTTGCCGAACATCAGGTCGGGCAGGAAGGTGCTGATGATCGGCACGTAGGTGACCAGCACCAGGAACGTCAGCAGGATCATCAGCCAGGGCAGCGCCGCCCGGACCACGTGGGAGATGCTCATGCCGGTGACGCCGGAGGTGACGAACAGGTTGAGGCCGACCGGCGGGGTGACCATGCCGATCTCCATGTTCACCACCATCATGACGCCGAAATGGATGGGGTCGACGCCGAGCTGGATGGCGATGGGGAACAGGATCGGCGCCAGGATCAGGACGATGGCCGACGGTTCCATGAAGTTGCCGGCGAGCAGCAGGATCAGGTTGACCGCCAGCAGGAACTGCCATTGCGACAGGCCGGCCTCGGTGATCTCGCGGGCGAGCGCCTGGGGGATCTGCTCGGTCGTCAGGACGTGGGCGAACAGGAAGGCGTTGGCGATGATGAACATCAGCATCACCGTGACCCTGCCGCTGTCGACCAGCACCCGGGGCAGGTCCTTGACGCTCATGTCGCGGTAGATGAACAGCGCCACGATCGCGGCGTAGATCGCCGAGACGGCCGCCGCCTCGGTCGGCGTGAACACGCCGCCGTAGATGCCGCCGAGGATGATGACGATCAGCAGCAGGCCCCAAATCGCCTTGCGGCCGCTGTCGAACAGCTCGCGCGCGCCGGCCCGCGGCTGGCGCGGCAGCCCCTTCATGCGGGCGGCGACGTAGATCGCCACCATCAGCATCAGGCCGAGGACGATGCCGGGTATGATGCCGGCCATGAACAGCCGGCCGATGGAGCTTTCCGTCGCCGCGGCGTAGACCACCATGACGATGGAGGGCGGGATGAGGATGCCGAGCGTGCCGGCGTTGCAGACCACGCCCGCCGCGAACTCCTTGGTGTAGCCGTTGCGCTCCATGCCGGCGATGACGATCGAGCCGACCGCCACGACCGTCGCCGGGGACGAGCCGGACACGGCGGCGAACAGCATGCAGGCCAGCACCGACGAGATGGCGAGGCCGCCGTGCAGGTGGCCGACGCAGGCCTGGGCGAAGCTGATCATGCGCCGCGCCACGCCGCCCGTGGTCATGAAGGCACCCGCCAGCACGAAGAAGGGGATGGCCAGCAGCGTGTAGGCTTCGGTGGTCTGCCAGAACTTGATCGACAGCGAGGCCAGCGAGTCCTGGGCGAAGAACAGCAGGGTCAGCAGCGACGACAGGCCGAGCGCGATGGCGATCGGCATGCCCATGAAGAGGAAGACGAACAGGGCGATGAAGAGGAACGCGGTGGTCATCGCTGCGGCTCCCCTTCGCGGTCGGTCAAGCCCTGCTCGCGCAGCAGGTCGGCCGCTTCGTCGGCCAGCTCGAACCCTTCGCGCCGGCCGGTGAGGATGCCGAGCAGCACCTGGCCGAGGCGGATGAACAGCAGGCCGAAGCCGATCGGCAGGATGATGTCGAGGATCCAGCGCTCCACCGGAATGTCCTGCGCCTCGACGCCGATGGTGTGGAGCTTGTCGATGTAGAGGTAGCTGCCGTACGCCATCAGCGCGGCGTAGAGCATGCTCAAGGACACCGCCGCCATGCCGGCGAGGCGGCGGGCGTAGGGCGGCACCAGCTTGATGACCATGTCGATGCCGATGTGGGCGCTGACGCGCACGCCGTAGGAGATGCCGATCAGCACGAGCCAACCGAACATGTACGTCGTCGCTTCCAGGGCCCACAGCAGGCCGGAGTTGAAGCCGTAGCGCAGCACGACCTGGAGGAAGGTCAGCAGCGTCATCCCTGCCAGGAGGAGGGCGATCAGCACCTCCTCCAGGCGGGCGAAGAGTCGCCCGAACATCGTGCCCCGAGGCTCCTTGTCCGTTGGGTTTCTTGCGGGCCCGAAGGTTACGAACCGTTGGCGGTCTGCGCCGCGGCGATCACGTCGGCGCCGATGTCGCCCTCGAACTGCTTCCACACCGGCTGCATCGCCTTGACCCAGGCCTTGCGCTGCTCCGGCGTGAGCTGCAGGATCTCGGTCTTGCCGCTTTCGGCGATCCGCTGCCTGTCGCGCATGTTGATGTCGTCGGCCATCTTGTTCACCGCGACCGTCACCTCGTCCATGATGGTTTCGAGCTGGGCGCGGATGTCCTTGGGCAGGCCGTTCCAGAAGTCGGTGTTGGTGACCACCATGTAGTCGAGCACGCCGTGGTTCGACTCGGTGATGTACTTCTGCACCTCATAGAACTTCTGCGAGTAGATGTTCGACCAGGGGTTCTCGGCGCCGTCGACGGTGCCGGTCTGCAGCGCCTGGTAGACCTCGGCGAAGGCCATCTTCTGCGGCACGCCGCCGACCGCCTGGAACTGGGAGACCAGCACGTCGGAGTTCTGCACGCGGAACTTCATGCCCGACGCGTCCTCCGGCGTCAGCAGCTTCTTGTTGGCCGACAGCTGCTTCATGCCGTTGTGCCAGTAGCCGAGGCCGATGAAGCCCTTCTTCTCCATGGACTTCAGCAGCTTCTTGCCGGTCTCGCTGCCCTGGAAGCGGTCGACCGCCTGGATGTCCTGGAACAGGAACGGCAGATCGAACACCTGGAGCTGCTTGGTGTAGCGGTCGAACTTCGACAGCGACGGCGCGATGAGCTGGACGTCGCCGAGCGCCAGCGCCTCCATCTCCTTGGAGTCGCCGTACAGCTGCGAGTTCGGGTAGACCTCCACCTTGACCTTGCCGCCCAGCCGCTCGTCCACGAGCTTCTGGAACATCAGCGCACCCTGGCCCTTGGGCGTGCTGTCGGCCACCACGTGGCTGAACTTGATGAGGATGGGCTTCTGGGCGAGGGCGGTGCCGCTCATCAGACCGAGCGCCGCGACGGCGGCGAGCAGGATCCGCATGTCATTCCTCCGATTTCGTCGATTGTTGTGGGGGGCCGCCGCAGGGTGAGGAGCGGCCACCGGTGCGCCCGTTCCGATGGAGGCGCGGACGCCGGGAACCACCGCCGGGCGCATCGACGCCGATCATCAGAACAGCGATCGTCGATGCTGTCATCGGGGCCCCGTCCATTAGTGAAGCATGGTATACCGGCAGCGCGATGCTGACCGGCGCCCCCTTCGGTATACAACAAATTCAGGTGCCGAACAGGCCTTTTCGCGTCTGGTATTACCACACGCACTGCGTGCGTCAGGCGGCGGCCCGCGAGACCCGCGCTTCCAGTTCCTCCAAGGCGCCGGCAAGGTCGCCGATCGCCTGATCGGCGCCGGCGCGGGTGAAGGGCCAGGCCTCGGGGCTGGCTTGGCGCGCCGCTTCCACCCTGGCCATGGCGCGGTTGCGCCGGCCGCGCAGGGCGTCGAGGACGCGCTCCAGCTCGGCCCGCCCGGCCGGCTCCAGGCGTTCGACCGAACGCCTCAGCCGTTCCAGCCGGTCGCCCATGTGGGCGAGGGCGTCGCGGCACGCCGCATCGTGCGTCCGCCGTGCCGGTTCGTTCATGGTGATCCTCCTCCGACGCCGTTTCGTCGACCCGCTCTGCAAGGACGCTTTCGCAGGCCGGCCTTTTAGTGTCGACCACCCCCGTCGGCGGGGGCACCGCTCAAAAAGAACGACAACGAACGGGTGATGTGCCGCCCACAGCGGTGGATCGCGCCCGGTCGGGAGTCATATCGTTGCGTCTCTGGTCTGCGGGACGGTGGGTTCATTCCGCCGTCTTTTCTTTCGCGCCATATTCGATCTTCTTTTGGGGGCTATCTGCCCGATT
This sequence comes from Azospirillum sp. ST 5-10, assembly GCF_051225715.1. Lineage (NCBI taxonomy): Bacteria > Pseudomonadati > Pseudomonadota > Alphaproteobacteria > Rhodospirillales > Azospirillaceae > Azospirillum > Azospirillum sp. ST 5-10. Next base: position 6,047 of record NZ_JBPJSP010000028.1, on the reverse strand, counting down.
CATTGAAACTCGTCAATCCCACCAAATACCTAGTACAGGGACAATTTGTCGCAGCGCTGCGCGGCGGCGCAGGCTGCCTGCACATGGAGGTTGCGCATGCCCGTATTCGAGGCGGATGGGTTCGACCGGCACGAGCAGGTCGTTTTCGCCAGCGACCCCGACAGCGGCCTCAAGGCCATCATCGCCATCCACGACACGCGCCGCGGCCCGGCGTTGGGCGGCTGCCGCTACTGGCACTACGCCGACGAGCGAGCGGCCGTGACCGACGTGCTGCGCCTGTCGCGCGGGATGACCTACAAGGCGGCCATGGCGGACCTGCCCTACGGCGGCGGCAAGTCGGTGGTGCTGGCCGACCCGGCGCGGCCGAAGTCGCCCGAGCTGATGCGGGCGCTGGGCCGTGCGGTGGAGCGGCTGGGCGGCCGCTACATCGTCGCCGAGGACGTCGGCACCAGCCCGGCCGACATGGCCGAGGTGCGCCGCGAGACGGGGTTCGTCTCCGGCCTCGCCGAGGGCGGCGGCGACCCGTCGCCGGCCACGGCGCACGGCGTGTGGCGCGGCATCCATGCGGCGGTGAACCACCGGCTGCGGCGCAACGACCTGGCCGGATTGAAGGTGGCGGTCCAGGGGCTGGGCCATGTCGGCTACCACCTGTGCCGCCACCTGCACGAGGAGGGCGTGCGCCTCTTCGTCACCGACATCCGTGCCGAGAGCGTCGCCCGCGTCGCCGACGAGTTCGCGGCCGTCCCGGTGGCGGCGGACGCCATCTACGACGTCGACGCCGACGTCTTCGCGCCGTGCGCGCTGGGCGCCGTGGTCAACGACGACACGGTGGAGCGGCTGCGGGTGTCGGTGGTCGCCGGGGCGGCCAACAACCAGCTGGCGGCACCCCGCCACGGCGTCCGGCTGGCCGAGCGTTCGATCCTCTACGCGCCGGACTACATCATCAACGCCGGCGGCCTCGTCAACGTCCATCACGAACGGGTCGCCGGCGGCTACGACCGCGCCCGGGCGTACGCGCACGTCGCCCGCATCGAGCGCACCCTGGCGGACGTCTTCGCCCGCGCCGCCCGCGACGGCGTGCCGACGGGCGCCGCCGCCGACCGCATGGCCGAGGAGCGCCTGGCGGCCGCCTGAGGGAGACGGCCGGGAGACGGCGGGAGACGGCCGGGATCCGGGCCGGCCCCTTGCCGGCGCCCGCCCTGAAGCCGGCGGCCTGAACGGCGGCGGACCGCCGCCCCGCCCGCCCCGCGGTGCAGCCGCGGGGCGGGCCCGCTCAGTGGTCGTAGTGCAGCAGCAGCGACGCCTCGGCGCCGCGGGCCGCGCTGGAAACCCGGTCGGCGGAGCGGGCGATCAGGCCCACCGACACCGAGCGCATGGCGGCGTCGATGGCATGGTCGTCGGCGTCGAGCAGGGATTCCAGGTCGACCGGCGCCTCCTTCAGCGCCAGCGGCGCTCCCGGATAGACGAGGCGCAGGTCGAGGTTCAGTTCGTCGAAGGTCGCCTCGACGGCGACGGGCCCTTTCGCCAGGCCGCCGTGGGTCACCATCTCCAGCGCCTCGACGAGGCCGAGGGTGGCGCGCTGCAGCACCTCGCGCCGGGCGCCCCAGGCTCCGCCCTGGTCCTCCATGAACTGGTACACGTCGGCCAGCGGCGTGCGCCCGGCCTCGTAGGTGAACCGGGTGCGCTGGGCGACGCCGATGCGGAAGATCATGTTCAGCACCAGCGCGGCGACCGCCGCCACCGTCAGCTCCGACCCGACCAGCGGCGCGGCCCAGGCCGGCACGGTGCTGTAGAGGCCGGGAAGGGCGGCCACCGACAGGCCGAGGATGGTGGAGATGCCGATCATCAGCATGCGCCGCTCGTTCAGCAGGCGCGACATGATCAGCTCCATGCCCGCGGTGATCAGGCAGGCGGCGGTGAACACCAGCACGGCGCCGATCACCGGCCGCGGCATCAGGATCAGCAGCGTCGTCAGCTTGGGCACGAAGGCGGCGACGATGAGCAGCACGCCGGTGGCGATGCCGACCACCCGCGACGTCACGCTGGAGGCGAACTCCAGGCCGATGTTGGCGGAGGAGAATCCCGAGCCGAGGGTGCCGGTGCCCGCCGCCAGGACGTTGGTGGCGCCGTCGGCGACCAGCCCGCGGCTCAGCATCGGCATGTCGCTGCGCGCCCAGTGGGCGGTGTTCATCTTGTCCAGCGTGATGATGCAGCCCACCGAATCCATCATCGAGATCAGGGTGGCGACGAGCAGCGGCGGCAGCACGGAGAGGCTGAAGCCGAGATCGGGGATGCGCGGCGTCGGCAGCGACAGCGGCGGCGCGTCCGCCAGCGCCTGCAGGACCTCCGGCCCGACCAGCCCCAGGGCGGCGGCCACGGCGTAGCCGACGGCGCAGCCGATCAGCACGGCGTAGAGCCGCATCGACCCCTTGGCCCACACCGTGAGGACGATGATGCAGAACAGCGTCGCCAGGCCGGCGGCCAGGGCCCGCGGGTCGACGGTCCGGGCCGCCTCGTCGAAGCCGGTGAAGCGGTCGAGGCCGCCGGCGATCAGCGAGACGCCGAGCATCATCACCGCCACCCCGCACACCTCGGGGGGGAAATAGCTGCGCAGGCGCGGCAGCAGGCGGGCGAACGCGATGTGGGCGACGCTGCACACCAGCATCGTGCCGAAGGCGGCGCCGGCGCCGACGGTGCGGGCGCTGGCGATCAGGGCCGGCAGGACGATCGGGTTGGGGATGATGACGCCGAGGAAGCCGCAGCCGAACCGGCTCGATTGCAGGATCGTGCCGATGCCGGCGAACAGGGTCGCCATGGTGACCATGCTCAGGGCGGCGCTCTGGTCCAGGCCGAGTTCGGTCGCCAGGATGACCGGGTAGATCATGAACATCAAGGCCAGCACCAGGTGCTGGAACGACAGCACGGCGATCGACCGGGCCGGCGGCCGTTCGTCGAGCGCGTAGAGAAGGTGGGGCGGACGGTTGTTCATGGGGCTTGGACGCAGCTTCGGGAGCGGCGAGCGTAGCCAATTTCCAGGTCCGGCGACGAACAAAAGTTGCTGGTGTCGACGCTATGCGCCGTACCTTCGCACGGGTATGGTAGAGGGGCCACGATCGGGCGGTGGACGCGAGCAGGGAGCGACGGCTGATGGCGGGCGCGGGTCTGGTCCGCTTCGACGCTGAAGGCCGCCGGGTGTGGGCGAGCCCGTCGCTGGCCGACGCCCTGGACGCGGCCGCCGCCTCGCCGTCCGACGAGGCGCCGGGAGCGGCCGGCACGCTGGGCCGGCTGCTCGCGCGCGGCGTCCTGGTGGACGCGGAGGAGCGGGGGGTGGCGGCGCTGGTCCGGGACCTCATCGGCGGCACGGCCGTCCGGCTGCGTGGCGGCGACGGCGCTTGGCTCGTCGTCGCGCTCGCCGGGGACGGGGAGGGCGGCAGCGTGCTGTGCGTGGCCCGTCAGGCCGCGGCGGCTGCGGCCGATGCCGGCCCGGTGCCGGAGAGGCCCGCCGGAGCGCGGTCCCCGCAGGAGAAGCACGCCGTCCTGGAAACCGTGTTCGACACCATGTCGGACGCCGTGTGCGCCTTCGACCGCGACCTGCGGCTGACGGTCTGGAACCGCCCCTACGCCGAGCTGTTCGGCTTCCCGCCCGACCTGTTGCGGGCCGGCACCCCGGGTGAGGAGCTGGTCCGTTTCATGCTGGCGCGCGGCGACGGCGGGCCGGTCGACGACGTCGAGGCGGAAGTCGCCGCACGGCTCGCCGCGATGCGGCGGGACGACGGCTTCGACTACAGCGTCCGCCGCGAGGACGGGCGGGTGGTCGACGCCCGGCATCGGCCGTTGCCGGGCGGCGGCTTCCTGCGCCGCTTCACCGACGTCACCGATCGCGCCCGCACCGAGGAGGCGCAGCGCGCCATCCTGGAGGCGATCGCCTTCCCGCTGGTGGTGACGCGGCTGGACGACGGGGTGCTCGTGCTGGGCAACCAGCCGGCCGCCGACTTCTTCGGCGTCGACCTGATCGCCTCCACCGGCACGGCGCGCGCCGCCGACGTCTACGTCGACCTGGCCGACCGCGCCCGCCTGCTGGAGCGGCTGCGCGCCGGCAACGGCGCGGTGGACGCCTTCGAGACGCGCATGCACGCCGCCGGCGGGCGGGAGGCCTGGGTCCTGCTGTCGGTCCGCGTCTTCCGCTACCGCGGCGAGGACTCCATCCTCACCTGCATCAACGACATCAGCGAGCGCAAGCGGGCGGAGCAGGACCTGGAGGCGCAGTGGTCGCAGTCGCGAGCGGTGCTCGACGGGCTGGGGCAGGGCGTGCTGGCCTTCGACCGCGAACACAGGCTGATCGCCTGGAACCGCCGTGCCCTCGACCTCGTGGGCATCGAGACCGGGTTCCCGCGCTTCCGCCAGCCGCTGGAGGAGATCGTCCGCCACGTGGCCGAGCGCGGCGGCTACGGGGCGGGCCCGCTGGACGAGGTGGTCGCCGGCCGGCTGACCCTGATCGCCGGGCCGTTGCCGCGGCGCGGCGAGCGGCGGCGCCCCGACGGCCTCGTCCTGGAGACGCTGACCCAGGCGCTTCCCGACGGCGGCTTCGTCACCACCTACACCGACGTGACCGCCCGCAAGGCCGCCGAGCGCGAGCTGGCCGACAGCCGCGAGCTGTTCGAGCTGGCCATCCGTGCCGCCCGCGAAGGCATCTCGCAGTGGAACGTGGCCACCGGCGAGATCTGGTTCTCGCCGCAATGGTGGGCGCTGCTGGGCTACGGTGAGGACGAGGCGGAGAACACGCTGGAGCGTTGGTCGGCGCTGATCGTCCCGGAGGACCGTGCGGCGTCGCTGCGGGTGGCCGCCGACTTCGCGGCCGGCCGCATCGACGACTGCCAGCTCGTCCAGCGTTTCCGCCACAAGCTGGGGCACACCGTCTATCTCTACACCCGTGCCGTCAAGGTGACCGACGACAGCGGGCGCGCCGTGCGGCTGATCGGCTCCCACACCGACATCACCGAGCGCATCCGCGCCGAGGACGCGGTGCGGACCGCCAAGGAGCAGGCCGAGCAGGCGCTGCGCGACCTGAAGGAGGCGCAGGCCCACCTCATCCAGTCCGAGAAGATGGCGGCGCTGGGCTCGCTGGTGGCCGGCGTCGCCCACGAGATCAACACGCCCGTGGGCATCGCGCTGACGGGCGCGTCGCTGCTCGCCGAACGGACGGCCGCCATCCGCCACACCGTCGAGGCCGGCCAGCTGCGCCGGGCCGACTTCACCGACTATCTCGACACCGCCGCCGAGGTGTCGCAGCTCATGCTGATGAACATCGACCGCGCCGCCCAGCTGATCCAGAGCTTCAAGCAGATGGCGGTCGACCAGGCGAGCGAGGAGCGCCGCGTCTTCGACCTGCGCGACTACATCCACGAAGTGCTGCGCAGCCTCGGCGTGCGCCTGCGCCGGGCCGCCCACACAGTGGAGGTGGACTGTCCCGACGACCTCCTCGTCGACAGCTTTCCCGGCGCGCTCAGCCAAGTGCTGACCAACTTCGTCATGAACTCGATCGCCCACGGCTATGCGCCGGGAAGCAGCGGGCGGCTGCGCATCGCCGTGCGCTGTCCGACGCCGGACGAGGTGGAGCTGGTCTACGCCGACGACGGCCGCGGCATTCCGGCGGAGCTGCACGCCCGGGTGTTCGAGCCGTTCTTCACCACCAGCCGCAGCGCCGGCGGCAGCGGGCTCGGCCTCAACATCGTCTACAACATCGTCACCCGCACCCTGAAGGGCCGCATCGTCCTGGCCAGCGCGCCGGGCCACGGCACGACCTTCACCCTGCGCTTCCCGCGCGTCGTCGCCGGGGAAGGGTTCGCCGCGTGAAGTCCGTCCGCCATTCGGCGATGATGCCACGCCCGGCCTTGTCAGGCCCCCCTGCAGGGGCTATCAGTCGCGGCGCGTCCGATCACGGAGGAAAGCCAGCATGAGCGCCATCACCGACATCCACGCCCGCGAGATCCTCGACAGCCGCGGCACCCCGACGGTCGAGGTCGACGTCACGCTCGAGTCCGGCGCGG
>NZ_JBPJSP010000027.1:0-95392 GCF_051225715.1 Azospirillum sp. ST 5-10 | reverse complement strand
CGTGGTAGACCACCACGTCGATAGGAGGCATGTGGACGCGCGGCAACGCGTGAAGCTGAGCCTTACTAATCGCTCGAGCGGCTTGATCTCGCCCGCGCGTCCTGCGCAGCAGCAAGCCCGCAACCCGCACCGAAAACGCATCCCTCCGTCACAGAACCGTCCTTCCCGCCGCCCGCGGCGCGCTCCCCCAAAGGGGGAGCGCGCCGCGGGCTTTTGGCCCGGCTGTCCGTCGGGATGGCTCGACCGCCGCGTCGCGTTGCGGCCACGCCTGTTGCCGAACGGACACGGGCGGGGTCGCGCACGCGCCAGGGGCCGGCAGGGTCCATGGATTCGATTGCGGACGGTCGGCGAACCGATCATGTATGGATCGTGGAAGATCCGCGGGTTCACAGCGCTGTTGCTTGTGGCGCTGTTGCGGGACCCGCCGGGGGTGGAGAGCGGCATGGCACCGACCGACGCGCCGCGCGTCCTCGTCGCCGAAGACGAGGTTTTGGCGGCCATGGCTCTGGAGGAGGCGCTGTCGCGCGCCGGTTTCGGGGTCGTCCTCGCCGGCGACGGCGAGCAGGCGGCCGCCGCTTTCGCCGAGAGCGCCGTCGACGTCCTGGTGACCGATCTGCGCATGCCGCGCCTGGACGGGGTGGGGCTGATCCGCCGGCTGCGCTCGGCGCGGCCGGACCTGCCGGTGGTGGTGATGACCGGCTATCCGCCCGAGGGCGACTTCAACGCCCTGTGCGGCGGTGGGGCGTCCGACATCCGCGTCCTGCTCAAGCCCGTCAGCCCCAACGACATCATTTCGGCCATCCGCGCCGCGCTGCCGGCCTGACGCCGGTCCGGCCGGGGAACAAACGGCGGCGGCGGCGTTTACCCTTGCGAACCCGCCGCCCGTTCCCCGCAGACCGTCGGAGCCCCGATGAGCGAGTCCGGCCTCCAGCCCCACGGCTTCACCGCGCGGGCGTACCGCTCGACCAAGGCGGCCGGGGCGCTGGCCCACGAGTTCGCGGTCTTCCCCCTGGACGCCCGGTCGCGGCGGCGCTGGTGGCTGCTGCTCGCCGCCGGCCTGCTGCTGACCGCGGCGGGCGCCGTGTCGACGGCGGTCCTGCTGCGCGACGGTCTCGGCATCTGGGGCATCAACAACACGGTGGCCTGGGGCATCGCCATCGTCAGCACGATCTGGTGGATCGGCATCGCCCACGCCGCGACGCTGCTGTCGGCGGTGCTGTTGCTGATCGGCAAGGAGTGGCGGACCTCCCTCAACCGCTACGGCGAGGCGATGGCGCTCTACGCCGCCCTCTGCGCCGCCATCTTTCCCATCCTGCACCTCGGGCGTCCCGGCTATTTCTACTGGATGTTCCCCTACGCCAGCACCACCGGCGTGTGGCCGCAGTTCCGCAGCCCGCTGGAATGGGACGTCTTCTCCTACCTGTTCTATCTCGTCTACGTCTTCGTCTTCGGCTACGTCGGGATGATCCCCGATCTGGCGATCCTGCGCGGCCGCGCGCGGACGCGGCTGCGGGCGCTGATCTACGGCGTGGCCGCCCTGGGCTGGCGCGGGTCGGCGGGGCAGTGGGCGGTGTGGCGGGCGATCTACCGCAGCCTTGCGGCGCTCGCCATCCCGGCGGTGTTCGTCCACACCGGCGGCGCCTATCTCTTCGCGTCGTCGCCCCTGCCGGGCTGGCACAGCACCATCCTGCCGGCCTACGTCATGTTCGGCGCGCTGTTCTCCGGCTTCGCCCTGCTGGCGATCATCACGGTCGTGCTGCGCGAGGCGTTCGACCTGCACGACTATCTTTCCCGCGTCCATCTCGACTATCTCGGCCGCGCCATCCTGCTGTTCGGGGCGCTGATGCTCTACGCCCACGCCTTCAAGGAGTTCCACGCCGCTTACGGCGCCGGCGCCGGGTTGGACGCGCTGGTGGAGCGGGCCACCGGTCCGTACGCCGTGCTCTACTGGGGTGCCCTGGCGGTCAACGTCGGCGCCGTGGCATTGCTGGTCCGGCCGGGTGTGCGCTGTTCGCCGGTGGCGCTGCTGGCGGTGTCGGCCGCCGTCGTCGCCGGCATGTGGGTCGACCGCTACGTGCTGCTGGTGACCGGGCTGTCCCGCGGCTTCCTGCCGGCGCGCTGGGAGACCTACAGCCCGACCGTGTGGGACTGGACCCTGCTGGCCGGCACCGGTGGTCTCTTCCTCGTGCTGTTCCTCCTGTTCGTGCGCGTCCTGCCGCTGCTCTCCATCACCGACGTCAAGGAATCGTTGCACGAGGGACGGGACGGGTAGACCGCCCGTTGCCGGGCGCGGCGGCAGCCTGCGGTCCCGCCCCGGCCGGCGCCTTGTTTTCCATAACTGCCCTTATATGACTTTTGCGTGGCGCGGGCGGAGTCACGCTCGCGCCGCGGCTGCGGCCCTCGCCCGCAGCCAGATGCCGATCGCGGTCACCAGAGTCAGGATGGTCGCGGTGATCATCACGGCGACGACGGCCTGGTCGAACGCCGCCCGGGCGGCGTCCCGAAGACGGGCCGCCGCTGCCGTCGGCAGTCCGTCGGCCGCCGCCAGGGCCTCGTCCAGGCCGTGGAACACCACCGGCGGGACCTCGATCCCCACGGGGGGAGCGAGCGCCATGCCGTAGGCCGCCGTCAGGACGCTGCCGAGCAGCGCCACGCCGATGGCGCCGCCGAATTCGAAGGAGACCTCCTCGATCGACGCGGCCATTCCGGCACGGTCGCTCGGCGCGTTCGCCATGATGATGGTGGAGGCCGCCGTCATGGTGAAGCCCAGCCCTGCTCCGAGCACGGTGAATCCCGGGATCTGCCAGAGCAGCGGCAGATCGCAGGTCGACGCGGAGAGCGCCAGGCCGACGCTGGCGGCGAGCATTCCGCTCCACAGGACCTTCAGCGGGCCGACGCGCGGCGACAGGGCCCCGGCAAGCGGGCCCGCGAAGAACGCCGCCAGCGCCGTCGGGAGAATGAACAGCCCGGCCTGGAGCGGCGTCAGCCCGAGGACCAGTTGCAGGCGTTGCGACAGCGCGAGCTCGAAGCCGACGAGGGCCAGCATGGCGACGACGGCGGCGATGACCCCCGACGAGAAGCGCCAATCCTTGAAGAGCGAGAAGTCGACCAGCTTGTGGACCATGCGGTCCTGGCGACGCTTGAACGCCAGGAAGGCCGCGCAGCCGACGAGGAGCGCCAGGGCGGCGTGCGCCCAGGCGACCTCGTGCTTGGCGACCTCCTTGATGGCGAACGCACAGGCCACGAGCCCGACGAGGATCTGCAGCGATCCGACGAAGTCCCAGGGGCGGGCCGCATGGCCGAGCGACGTCGGGACCATGAGAACGGCGAGAACGAGCGCGCCGGCGACGATGGGAACGTTGATCAGGAAGACGGAGCCCCACCAGAAGTGCTCGAGAAGGATGCCCCCGAGCAGCGGACCGAGCGCCGCGCCGCCGGACGCCGTCGCCGCCCAGACGCCGATGGCGAGCGAGCGTTCGCGCTCGTCCGGGAAGATGAGACGGATGATCGACAAGGTCGCCGGCATCATCGCCGCCGCCCCGACGGCCAGGAGGGCGCGGGCACCGATCAGGACCGACGGAGCCGGCGCGAAGGCGGCGATCAGCGAGGCCGTGCCGAACACCAACAGGCCGAACAGGAAAAGCCGTTTGTGGCCGAGACGGTCGCCGAGCGTGCCGAGCCCCGGCAGGAGACCGGCCATGACGAGGGGATAGGCGTTGACGATCCACAGCTTCTCGGAGGCGGTGGCGGCAAGGTCCGTCGTCAGGCGCGGCAGTGCGGTGTAGAGAACCGTCATGTCGACGGTGATCATGACCAGCGCGGTCGACAGTATGGTCAGCACCAGCCAGCGGTTGCCGGCAGTCGATGTCGTCATCGGAAGATCGCCATGGTCGGAGGTGGCTGGCCGTGGACGGCGAGCGTGAGAGACGAGGGCGGCGCGCTCAGCGCTCTCCGTCGACGAGCGCGCGGAGATCCGCGATCAGACTTCGCCACTCGTCCTCGTCGGCCTGATAGAGCCGGAAGGCGCGAAGCATGAAGGCGCCTTCCGTCGCGAAGAACGCCAGGCGGGCGCGGCGGCCTTCGTCCGTTCGAAGATCGAGCCCCGCCAGCTTCTCCCGGTACCAGCCCTGCGTCTCGTCGATGAAGGCGTTCGCCTCGATCAGCGCCGCCATCAGCCCGGCGGCCCGCGCGTTCTCGGCCTCGTCCGTGTCGAGCGAGACATCGATGTGCCCCCGGACGGCGGCGACGGGGTCGGGGGACGTCCCGGCGATCGCCTGGATCTTGGCTTCGTACTCCTGCGTCCAACGCTCCACCAGCTTCTGGATGAGGTCGTTCTTGGTGCCGAACCGGGACTGGACGCCCCCCTTCGAAATGCCCGCGGCCTTGGCGACGGCGTCGATGGTGAGGCCGCTCGTCCCGCTTTCCAGCAGGATGCGCTCGGCGATGTCGAGGACCTTGTCGCGGTCGATGGTGGGTGGGCGTCCCATCGGGCTGCACTCGGCGAATTAAAATACGGACGTATGGATTTATATCCGCAGGCGGCCCGCCTTGCAAGCGCCGCGAATCCGGGGGACGCCCCCGCGCAGCCCGGCTCTCCCAACCGCGCGATTCCGGCGGCGGATTATCGCCCCTGCGCGCTCGTGGCGTCTGGCTGCCGCCGCGGGCCCATGCTATGACACGGCCCCATGGCGACCGCGAAGACCAGACCCCCCGCCCCTGCCCGGCTCCCCGCCGCCCCCAAGGAGCCGCGGCGCGCCGCCGCCGACGGCGAAGGCCAGGTGCCGACGCTCAAGGCCTTTTCCGTCCTGGGCGCGGTGGCGACGGCGGAACGGCCCATGAGCATGGCCGAGCTGGCGGTGCGCCTGGGCATGCCCAAGCCGACCGCCTACCGCATCGCCCGCCTCCTGGAGGGCGAAGGGCTGCTGGAGCGCGAGGCCGGCGGCCGCCGCTTCGTGGCGGGGCGGCGCCTGCTCGGCTTCGCCCTCGACATCGTCGCCGCCTCGGTGCGGACGGCGCCGCGCCACACGGTGCTGGAGGCGCTGTCGCGCCAGCTCGGCGAGACGGTCAACCTCGGCGTCATGGTCGGCAACCAGGTCGTCTACATCGACCGCGTCGAGGCGGCCTGGCCGTTCGGCCTGCGCTTCGAACCGGGGTCGCGGGTGCCGCTGCACTGCACCGCCATGGGCAAGCTGTTCCTCAGCGCCCAGCCGCGCGCCCGCCAGGAGCAGATCATCGGCAAGGTGCCGCTGGAACGCTACACCGAGAACACCATCACCGACCCGCAGCGCCTGCTGAAGGAGCTGGAGCAGATCCGCGCCGAAGGCATCTCCACCGACCACCAGGAGTTCCTGGCCGGCGTCGTCTGCGTCGCCGTGCCGGTCCTCGACGCCGCCGGCAACACGGTGGCCGGGCTCGCCGTCTCGGCGCCGATGGCGCGGATGACCCTGAAGCAGGCGCTGCAGCACGTCCCTGCCCTGCGGGGCGCGGCGGCCGGCCTCGCCGACACCCTGGTGGTGCCCGAGCCGGAGGCGGAGGAGGAACCGCCCGCCGACGAGCCGCCGGCGCGCAAGCGGCGCGCCGCGCGCAAGGCCTGAGGTCCGCTCAGGGCTTGGCCGGCTCGCGGCGGTGCGGGCAGCCGGCGGTCTTGTCCGGCTCGCCGACGTAGGCGGTCAGCCGCGGCTCGTCGATGCGGCCGACGAAGGTGGCGGTGTAGACCAGCGGCTCGGCGGCGCTGGCGTTGTGCTGCTGGTGGCGCACGTCCGGCGGGACGGCGACGACGACGCCGGGACGCAGCGCCACGTCGCCCTGTCCGTCGATGGTCAGGGTGCCGGTGCCGCTCAGCACCGTGAGGTACTCGGGCGCCGCATGGACATGGCGGTGCGCGTCGTGCCCGGGCGGCACCGTCAGCCGCTCGACGGTCAGGAAATAGCCGGGATCGCCGGGGATCGGCCCGGCCGGCAGCAGCACCTCGCACGACACGCTCATCGGCCGGGGCTCGGCGGCGCCGGCCGCGGCGGCGGCGGCGATGGCGGAGAAGAAGGCGAGGATCGGGATCACGACGGTTTCCCCCCGAGGGTGATGGCGCCGGTCCCTGATACCCCAACCGGCGGCGGCGAAAAACCACAAAGCGATCTTGCTCTAAGTATTTGAATTTGGAGCGGGATCACGCCAGGTGATGCCACCTGGCGTGATCCCGCTCTATGCCACCGCCTCCAGCGCTCCGCCGCCGTCCATGGCCCAGCGCCGCAGGGCGGCCCGGGCGATCTTGCCGCTGCCCGTCAGCGGCGTGGTGCCGGCGGCGAACAGCCGGCGCGGGCACTTGTGGGCCTCCAGATGGCGGCGGCACCAGGCGCAGACCTCCTCGGCCGTGCCGCGGCGGCCGTCGCGCCACCACACGACGGCGGTCACCGCGTCGCCCCAATAGGGGTCCGGCAGGCCGAACACCACCGCCTCGGCGATGTCCGGGCAGCTGCGCAGCACCGCTTCGACCTCCGCGGGATAGACGTTGAGGCCGCCGGTGATCAGCATGTCGCCGGCGCGTCCGGCCAAGCGCAGCCAGCCGGCCCGGTCGAGCGACCCGAGGTCGCCGACCGTCGCCCAGTCGCCCCGGCGGCGGAAGCCGGCGCCGTCGCCGGTGCCGAGATAGCCGTCGCTCAGCATGGCGCTCCTCACCCACACCGTGCCGACCTCGCCCGGCGCCGCCGGCGTGCCGTCGTCGCGGCGCACCGCCAGGTCGACGCCGCGGAAGGCGCGGCCGACGCTGTCGGCGGGGCCCCCCTCGCGCGACGCCAGCACGCTGACGAAGCTCAGCTCCGAAGCGCCGTAGTACTCGAAGACCTCGGCCTCCGGGAAGGCGGCGGCGAGGCGGTCGTGGAGGACCGGGGCGAGCTTGGCGCCGGCCGAGATCACCCGCTGCAGGGCGGGCAGGCGCAGGTTCCGGGCGGCGGCCGCGTCGAGCAGCGCCACCAGCATGGTCGGCACCGCCACCAGGGTGGTGAGGGCGTGCCCGGCCAGCCGGTCGACGGCTGCGGCGGCGTCGAAGCGCCCCAGCACGTGGACGGCGGCGCCGGCGCACAGCCCTTCGACCGCGGCGTAGAGCCCCAGCCCATGGACCAGCGGCCCCGGCACCAGGATGCCGTCGGCCTCGCCGATGGCGAACTCCTCCCGGCTCGCCGCCAGGGAGGCGATCCAGGAGCCCTGGGAGCGGATGAACGCCTTGGGCCGCCCGGTGGTGCCGGAGGTGAAGCCGATCAGGAACGGGGTGTCGGGCGCGGCCTCGGGCGGCGCCGCGGCGCCGTCCCGCGGCGCTCCCCCTGCCCTGCCCGTCCCCTCCTCGGTCACCACCAGCGCCGGCGCCACCGTCTCCAGGGCGGCCGCCGTCTGCGCGGCGCTCCATTTCGGGTCGAGCAGGGCCGCCGTGCCGCCGGCCAGCACGGTGCCCAGGAAGACCTCCAGGAACTCCGGCCGGTTGGTCATGCGCAGGGCGACCCGGTCGCCCGGCCCGACCCCGGCGGCGAAACGGCGCGCCGCCGCGTGCAGGGCGCCGTAGGTCACCGCCTCGGCGCCGAACCGCAGCGCCGGGCGGTCGGGGTGGCGGGCCGCCGCGGCCGCGAAGGGCGCCAGCAAACTCATCGGCGGGCCGACTCCAGCGGCCGCACCCGGCGCAGGGTGGCGGCGACCGCGGTGGCGGCGCCGGCCTTGATCAGGTCGCCGGGAAGGAAGGCCAGCGTGCCCGTCGCCGCCTTCTCCCAGGGGACGCCGGTGACCAGCGCCAGCCAGGCGATGCCGCCGGCGTAGACCACGGCGATGCCGCCGACGGCGCAGCACAGGAACAGCGGCAGCGGCCGCGCCCCGGCGCCCAGCCGCTCGGCCAGCCAGCCGACGACGAAGGCGCCGGCCGGCCAGGCCAGCAGGAAGCCGCCGGTCGGCCCGAAGACGGCGCCGACGCCGCCGCGCCCGCCGGCGAGCAGCGGCAGGCCGGCGGCGAGGAGCAGGATGAACAGCGCCATGGCGATCGCCGCCCGGCGCGGGCCGATCACCGCGCCGGCCAGCATCACCCCCAGGGTCTGGGCGGTGATGGGCACCGGCAGGAAGCCCAGCGGGATCGGCGGCACCAGCCCCAGGGCGGCGACCACGGCGGCGAACAGGGCGCACAGCACCATGTCGCGGGTATCGAGCGTCACGAACCGTCCTCCTTCGTCCTGCGGGAGGCGGCGGGGTCGTAGCCGCGCGCCTCCAGCGCCTCGGTCAGCGCGTCGGCCAACCCCATCACCTTGACCGTCAGCGGCACGAACAGCGCCAGCACGCTGCGCTCGACGCCGCGCGCGCGCTGCGCCATGCGGATCTCGCGCACCTGTTCCACCAGCAGCGGCACCAGCCGGATCGTCAGCGCCAGCATCAGCGCCAGCTTCTCCGGGTCGACGCCCAGCGGCCGCAGCACCGCGAACACCCGCTCGAACAGCGCCACCATGTCGCCGACCCGGGTGGTCAAGGTCACCGCCGTCGCCAGCATGACCAGCACCGCGAAGCGGCCGGCCGCGGCCAGGCCCTCCAGCCAGCCGAGCCCGGCCAGCAGGGCCTGGGCGCCGAAGAACACCACCATGATGGCGAAGACGGGGCGCAGCTGCCGCAGCACCGTTCCCACCGGCAGGCGCGCCGCCGCCAGCAGCGCCAGGCTGAGCGGTGCGCCGACGGCGAACGCCCACGGCCCGGGCAGCGCCAGCAGGCCGCCCGCCAGCACCAGCAGACCGCCCAGCTTGACCCCCGCCGGCAGGGCGTGGACCGGGGAATCGCGGTGCAGGTAGAGGCCGGGGGTCACGCCAGCCGCTCCACGTAGGCGCGCAGCGCGGGTCCCGGCGCGTCGTCGGCCGCCACCCGCCCGTCGGCCAGCACCAGCACCCGGTCGAAGCGGGCCAGCAGGTCGAGGTCGTGGGTGACGACGACGGCGGTCTGCGCCAGCCCGTCGATGGCGGCGGCGACCCGGCGGCGGTTGCGCAGGTCGAGCAGGGTCGTCGGCTCGTCGAACACCACGCAGGCGGGCTCCATCGCCAGCACGGCGGCGATGGCGAGGAGCTGCTTCTCGCCGCCGCTCAGGGTGTGCGCCGCCTGGTGGCGGTGGCCCTCCAGCCCGTAGCGGGCGAGTGCGGCGTCGACGCGGGCGGCGATCTCGGCGCGGCCCAGCTTCATCGCCTTGAGGCCGAAGGCGAGGTCCTCCTCCACCGTGGGATAGACGATCTGGACGTCGGGATTCTGGAAGACGAAGCCGACGCGGCGGCGCACCGCCCGTCCCTCGGTGCGGGTGTCGAGCCCGTCCACCAGCACCCGGCCGCGCGTCGGCACCACCAGGCCGTTGAGGAGCCGGGCGAGCGTGCTCTTGCCCGAACCGTTGGCGCCGACCACGCCGATGCGCCGTTCCCGCAGGGTCACCGTCACCCCGTCGAGGACGGGGCGGTCGTCGTAGCCGTGATGGACGTCGTGCAGCTCGATCATGGCCGGTCCCCGTTCATCCCACCAGCACGACCTTGCCGATCCGGCCGGGCGTCTCGGCGGCGCGCATGGCCGCCGCGGCGTCGGCGAGGTCGAAGGCCGCCGCCGGCGGGAGCGCCAGGCGGCCGTCGGCGACGCGTTCGATCACGGCGGCGAAGGCCGCCCGCCACGCCTCGGGCGTGCAGCCGTCGACCCACGGCTTCAGCCAGAAGCGCCGCACGGTGACGCCGCGGGCCGCCGCCTGCGGCGCCTTCGGCGACAGCAGCGTCCCCGACAGCAGGCCATAGGCCAGCAGGGTCGCGCCGGGCTCCAGCAGGTCCAGGAGCGCCAGCCCGTCGGCGCCGCCGACGGCGTCGAGCGCCGCCTGCGCGCCGCCGCCGAGGCGCGCCAGCGCCGCGGCGGGGTCCTCCCGCGTCGTGTCCACCACCGCCGCGGCCCCCAGGGCCATCAGCGCGCCGGCGTGGGCGTCGCCGCGGCACAGCGCCAGCATGCGCAGGCCGAGCTCGCGGCAGGTCTGCGCGGCGATGCGGCCGCAGGCGGACCCGGCGGCGTTGACGACCACCACCGCCCCGGCCGGCAGCCGCAGCTCCTCGGTGAGCATCCGCCGCACCGACAGCGGGTTGACGTAGAGCTGGGCCGCGGCGTCGTCGGGGATCGCGTCGGCAAGCGCGACCGTCCACGCCGCCGGCACCCGCGCGTGGCTCTGCCACGTGCCGTCGCCGCGCAGCGCCAGCACCCGCCGGCCGAGCCATTCCGCGTCGGCCGCCGCGCCGACGGCGACGACGCGGCCGACCCCTTCGAAGCCCGGCACGAACGGCAGCGCCGTCGCGGCGGCGTAGGCGCCGCGCACGGTGAGCAGGTCGGACGGGTTGACCGCGCGCGCGGTCACCCGCACCAGCAGGTCGCCCGGGCGGCAGGCCGGCTCCGGCGCCTGGACCAGGCGCAGCGCGTCGGCCGGCTCGCCGAACCGTTCGCAGACGAGGGCCCGCGCGGCCGCCGCGTCAGGCATCCGCCGGCTCGACGTCCGGCAGGGGCAGGATGGCGAAGTCGTGGCGGCCGTCGCCCAGCGCGGTGACGTCGTAGTGGAAGCGTCCGGCGATCCGGTTGTCGGCGTCGAAGGTGACGAAGCGCGGCTTGACGGCGGCGATCTCCGCGGGCTGGCAGTACCAGGAGGCGGCGACGATGACGGTGTCGCCGGGCTGGCAGGTGCGGGCCGCCGCCCCGTTCAGCACGCAGCAGCGGGAGCCGCGCTCGCCGAAGATGACGTAGGTGCTGATCCGCGCGCCGGAGTTCTTGTTCCAGATCTCGACGAACTCCAGCGGCAGGATGCCCACGGCCTCGCAATGCTCGGGGTCGAGGGTGATCGAGCCCTGGTAGTCGAGATGGGCGTCGGTGACGCGGATGCCGTGGAGCTTGGCCCGGACGACCTTGATCATGGGCAGTTCCTTTCCCGGGGAGCCGCGGCCGGCGGGGCGGCGGTGTCGGACCGGCCGTATACGCCAGATTCGCGCGGCAAGCTCAATCGCTTTCTGCGACCGCGGCGGCGGCCCGGCCGACCCGCTCGGCGGGAAAGCGGCAGATCGCCCGGGTCCCGGTTCCCGGCGCGCTGTCCAGGGTCAATGTGCCGCCGTGGGCCTCCATGAAGCGCCGGGCCAGCGGCAGGCCGAGGCCGGCGCCGTCGTGGTTGCGCCGCAGCGCGCTGGTCACCTGCCCGAACGGCTGCATCACCAGGGCGAGGTCGGCGGCGGCGATGCCGATGCCGGTGTCGGCCACCTCCAGCACCAGGGCGCCGTCGTCCTCGATCCGGCCCGACACCGCCACCCGCCCGCCCTCCGGGGTGAACTTGACGGCGTTGGTCAGCAGGTTGAGCAGCACCTGCAGCACCCGCCGCGCGTCGGCCCGCAGCACCGGCAGGTCGGCCGGCAGCGCGTCCTCCAGCCGCACCCCGGCGCCCTCGGCCCGCTGCTCCACCAGCCGCAGCGCCTCCTCGACCAGGTCGGCGAGGACGAAGGGCGCCTCGTTCAGCACCAGCTCGTCCGCCTCCACCTTGGCGAGATCGAGGATGTCGTCGATCAGGGCGCAGAGATGGCGGCCGGAGCGGCCGATGTCGGCGAGGTAGGAATCGCACTCGCGGATCGTCTTGTCGCCGAAGGTGCCGAGGCGCAGGGCGTCGGAGAAGCCGATGATGGCGTTGAGCGGCGTGCGCAGCTCGTGGCTCATGTGGGCGAGGAACAGCGACTTGGCGCGGTTCGCCGCCTCCGCCGCGTCCTTGGCCCGGTGCAGCGCCGCCAGGGCTTCCTCGAGGGCGCGGGTGCGTTCCTCCACCTTGCGCTCCAGGCCCCGGTTCAAGTCCTGGATCTTGGCCTCCGCCGCCTGGCGGCGGGTGATGTCGCGCGCGGTGATCAGCACGGCGGAGCCGCCGGCGAGCCGGACCGGTGCGGCGGCGAGCTCGACGACGGCACGGCGGTCGCGCAGCGTCACCACCCGGTCACGGTCGGCGGCCCCGGCCGACAGCGAGATCACCGCGCGGTGCGCCGCCGCGCGCCAGTCCGGGTGGACCAGGTCGAGGACCGGCCGGCCGAGGATGTCGGCGGGCTCCGGCGCATCGACGAGCCGCAGCGCCTCGCCGTTGGCGAAGACGATGCGCCCGGCCTGCTGGATGAAGATCGCCACCGGCGCCGTCTCGACGACGGTGCGGTAGCGCTGTTCGCTCTCGCGCGCGTCGCGCCGGCTGCTGCGCAGCCAGTTGGCGTAGTGGGCCAGCCCGAACAGGGTGCCGCACAGCAGCCCGAGGATGGCGCCGCCGAGCAGCCGCGGCACGGTGCGGTCGCCGACCAGGGTGTCCCAGCCGCCGCGCGGCCGGGCGGCGAGCTGCCAGGAGCCGCCGGGGAAGACGACGTCGGTGGTGACGGAGCGGCCGGCGAACAGGTCCGGCGGGCCGAAGAACAGCTCGCCCTGCGCACCCCGTCCGTCCTTGCCGCGGATCGCCACCTCGAGGGCCGGGCCGTCGCCCTGCCCGCTCCCGTCCACGCCGATGCCGGCGCGGCGCAGCAGCCGGTCGACGTCGATGGCGATCGAAATCGTGGCGATGAGGCGGTCCGGCCCGTCGCCCGGTCCGGAGGCGAACACCGGCAGGCGGCCGATGACGGCGTCGCCCCCCTGGATCAGGCGGGTGGGCCCGGAGACGACGGCGCTGCGCTCGCGGATCGCCCGCTGCAGCGTGGCGTACTGCTCGGGAAGGCGGCGCATGTCGGTGCCGACGACCGAGGCGTCGGGGTGGGCCCGGGTGATCGTCGTGCCCTCGATGATGGCGACGTTGCGCACGTAGTCCTGCGGCCCGGTCAGTTCGCGGACCAGCTGGTCGAAGATCGCCGGCGTCATCGTGCCCTGCATCTGCAGCGGCGCGGCGATCCCGCGCGAGGTGAGCAGCGAGGCGGACAGCAGCGCCTCCAGCCGCGACCGCACGGCGCCGAGCTGGTGCATGACCTGGTTGTGGGCGGCCTGTTCCCGGCCCGCGCGGTCGAGCCGGTCGAGGGTGAGCATGGCCAGTGCGGCCGCCAGCGACAGCAGGAGGGCGGCGAGATGGGTCACGACGCTGCGTGCCAAGACGGGCCTCCACCGGGCTGCGCGGCCCGGTCTGCGGGTTCTCCGCTATTGGTATGCGGGGGCGGCCCCGACAATCCAGCGTCCTTTTTCGCGGCGCCGCCGGATTCGTTGGCGCCGCCAGCTGTTGGCCTGGAAGCCAATTGTATTTGGTATACCAGGTACCGTATTTCAACGGTTGAGCGCGGACCTGTCCGCCCCTAGATTGGCAGCACGACAACAGACGACGCACCCGAACGAAGGAGATCCGCCATGTCCATCGCCGCCGTCCTCGAGATCCTGGTCCCCGCCGCCGCCCTGGCCGGCCTCGCCGCCGTGGCGCTGGAGATCCTGGTGAAGGACCCCAAGGCGCTGGTCGAGATCGTCACCGACGTCCGCGCCATGGCGCGGCCGACCGTCGCCGCCGGCGCCGCCCGGCCGGCCAACAGCAACGCCCACGGCGACGCCCGCGCCGCCTGATCCCGGCCGCGCCGGTCAGACGGTCCGGCCGCCCGCGGCGTGGCGCGCCAGGGCCGCCTTGAGGAGGTTCGGGGTCACCGGCTTGTAGAGGAGCCCGAGCTGGAGCGCGGCGGCGTCGCGCTGCGGCTCCGGGCCGATCTCGCCGGTGAGGATGATGCCCGGCACCTCCGGCCCGAAGCGGGCGCGGATGCCCTCCACCGCCTCGGTGCCGACGCGCCCGTCGCGCAGCCGGTAGTCCACCAGCACGACGTCCGGCCGCCGCCCGGACTCCTCCAGACGCTTCAGGGCCGGGGCCGCCGCCATGGCCGTCAGCACGTCGTAGCCCCATTCCTGCAGGATCGTCCGCAGCCCCATCAGCACCACCGCGTCGTCGTCGACGACGACGGCGAAGGCGCGCGGCGTCGCCGTCTCCACGGTGGCCGGGCCGGTGCGGGCGGTGCGGGCCGCCGGATCCCGGCGGCGCGCCAGCGGCACCTCCACCGTGAAGACGGTGCCGCGGCCGGGCCGGGAACGGACGGTGACGGGGTGGTCGAGCAGCGCCGACAGGCGCCGCACGATGGCGAGGCCGAGGCCGAGGCCCTGGCTGCGGTCCCGGCCGGGATTGCCGACCTGGTGGAACTCCTCGAAGATGGCGCCGGTCTGGTCGGCGGGGATGCCGATGCCGGTGTCGCGCACGCGGATGCGGAGGCGGTCGCCGGAATCGCCGCAATCGATGCGGATGCGGCCCCGCTCGGTGTAGCGCACGGCGTTCTCGATGAGGTTGCGCAGCATGCGGCCGAGCAGGATGCGGTCGCTGCGCACCGTGTGGTGGCACGCCGTGACGCGCCATTCCAGCCCCTTGCCCGCGGCGACCGGCGCGTAGGAGGCGCCGAGGTGGTCGAGCAGATCGCCGATGGCGAACTCCTGCACCTGCGGGCGGACGATCCCGGCGTCGAGGCGCGACAGGTCGAGCAGGCCGTCGAGCAGCCCCTTCAGGGTCTCCAGGCCGTGCTGCAGGTGCCGCATCTTGCGCTGGCCCGTCTCGTCGCCGGCAAGGTGCGGGGCCAGGGCTTCGGCGAACAGCAGGATCGACTGCATGGGCTGGCGCAGGTCGTGGCTGGCCGCCGCCAGGAAGCGGGTCTTGGAGCGGTCCGCCTCCTCGGCCACCTCGCGCGCCCGGTGCAGGTCGTGGATGTCCATGGCGGTGCCGATCCAGGCGATGGGGCGCCCGTCCTCGCGCAGCGGCACGACCCGGCCGAGGTGCCAGCGCCAGGCGCCGTCGCTGCGCCGCACCCGCACCTCGCAGGCGTAGGGTTCGCCGGCGCCGATGGCCGGCCGGCGGAGGTCCTGGATGCGCGCGCGGTCGTCGGGATGGAAGAACTCCCAGCGGTTGCCTTCCGTCTTGTCCTGGCCGGTGTAGGCGCGCCAGGCCGCGTTCGAATATTGCAGGGTGCCGTCGGCGTCGGCGAGCCACATCATCACCGGCGTGTTCTCGACCAGCGCGCGGAACCGCTCCGCGCTGGCGTGGTGGACCGCGCGCGCGTCCAGCTCGTGCATGGCGCAGTGGGCGAAGTCGGCGAGGTCGCGCCGCGCCTCGGCGTCGAAGTCGTGGCGCGGCCGGCGGTCGATGACGCACAGCGTGCCCAGGCGCAGGCCGTCCGCGGTGACCAGCGGCGCCCCGGCGTAGAAGCGGATGCCGGGCTCGCCGGTGACCAGGTCGTTGTCGGCGAAGCGGGGATCGCGGGTGGCGTCGGGCACCACCATCACCGTGTCCTCCAGGATGGCGTAGGCGCAGAAGGAGAGGCGTCGGCTGGTCGACGGGACGTCGAGGCCGACGCGCGCCTTGAACCATTGGCGGTTCTCGTCGACCAGGCTGACCAGGGCGATGGGCGTGCCGAAATGGCGCGTGGCCAGGCGCACCAGGCGATCGAACAGGGGCTCGGCCGGCGTGTCGAGGATGGAGCGGACGCGCAGCGCGGCGATGCGCGCGGGTTCGTCCAGAGGCCAAGGGGGTTCGATCGAACTCATCCGGCCCTTTCCGTGCCTCAGCGTGCTTCCATTAGCTTACCGTGATTTATAGCCTAACATGATCCGCCGGGCCGGCGTTTCGCTCTTTTGGCGGCACCGCGACGGCGCGGGTCACCCCGCCGGCCGTCGCACCCCGGTGAGGCTGCGCGACGCCGGGGCGCCGAAGGTCCGGCGGAAGTCGTGGGCGAAGTGCGGCTGGTCGGCGAACCCGGCGGCATGCGCGGCGGCGGTGAAGGAGTTCCCGGCGACGATCTCGCGGATCGCCGAGCGCATGCGCTGCCAGGCGCGGTAGCGGCGGAAGGGCACGCCGACCTCGCCGGTGAACAGGTGCTGGAATCGCGAGGCGGACAGGCCGACGCCGGCGGCCAGCCGGGCGACCGGCGCCGGGGCGCCGTCGTCGCCGTGCAGGTCCGCCACGACGCGGGCGATCCGCCCGTCGATCGACCGCGCCGCCCGGGGCGCGGCGAATCCGACGAGGTCGCGCAGCGCCTCCCCCGCCCACCCCGGGCTCGACCGGTCCTCGTAGAGCGTGCGCAGCAAGGATACCTCGCCGCCGTCGCCGACCAGCGCGCCGCCCACCTCGCGCGCGCCGCGCACCAGCGGGAGGAGGGCGTGCAGGCCGCCGGCGTGCGGCTCGACGTAGAGGACGGCGATGGGGTCCCCGCCGACGTCCAGCTCGTGCAGGACGCCGGCCGGGATCACCGCGGTCCGGCAGGCGAGCCATGGCCCGCCGGCGACGCGCAGGCCGAACGGCCGATGGAGGCCGGCGAGGTAGACCGGGGCACCGTGCTGGTGGCTGGCGTTGTAGTCGAGCGTTCCGGCGAAGAAGGTGCGGCCGTCGTCGACGTGCCAGAGCGGGCCGGGCGGAGCCGCAGCACGTTCGTACAAGCGCGAACCGTCGGCCATGACTATCCTCCGCCAGAGTGCTCGTCATCGCGTCCGCCCACGGCGATCGGCGGCCGGCGATCACATCATGACCGGCGTCAAGTCGGCAATGAGACTTTATGGGAAGGAGGACGCCCGATGTCTGCTCGCAGCCAGGGTTCGACACGCCGCCGTGTTCTGGCATCGGCCATTGCCCTTGCCGCCGCGCCCATCGTTTCTGCAAACCTCTGCGCTCCGGCGGGCGCCGCGGCGCCGCTGCTCGGCCCGTCGATGCCGCGGCACTACCGCTTCCGTCTGGGAGCGTTCGAGGTCACCAACATCCTCGACGCCGCCGCGGTGATCGACGGGCCCTGGCCGATCGTCGGCGAGGATCAGCCCCGCGACGCGGTCGATCGCCTGATGCGCGACAGCCTGCTTCCCGCCGGCCGGTTCCAGCCGGGTTTCACGCCGACCATCGTCAACACCGGGCGCGAGGTCGTCCTGTTCGACACCGGCAACGGCGCCGACGGCTTCGTTCCCCGGCCGGACGGCGGCTGGCTCGCCGCCATGCTCGCCCCGGCGGGGTTCGCCCCCGAGCAGATCGACGTGGTCGTGCTGACCCACGCCCATCCCGACCACATCGGCGGCCTGATGGAGGGTGGACGGCCGCTGTTCCCCAACGCCCGCTACGTCGTCGGCGACGTCGAGCACGCGTTCTGGTCGCAGGAGGAGCGGCTGGCGGCGCCCAAGGACAGCAACGCCTACCCTCGGCCGTGCTGTTCCGGGCCAACCTGGTGCCGCTGGCCGGCCGGACCAGCGTCGTCAAGCCGGGCGGCGAGGTCGTTCCCGGCATCCGTGCGGTGGCGAGCTACGGCCACACCCCGGGGCACCTCGCCTACCACATCGAGAGCGAGGGCCGCCGGATGCTGATGTGGGGGGACTGCGCCCATCACGAGGTGGCGTCGCTGGCGCATCCGGGATGGCATGCCTTCTTCGACATGGACAAGGAGGCGGGGGCGGCGACACGGCGGCGCATCTACGACATGGTCGCCGCCGACCGGCTGCTGGTCTCGGCCTACCACATGACGTTCCCGTCGCTCGGCTACGTGGAGCGCAAGGACGCGGCGTACCGCTGGGTGCCCGTCACCTACCAGCTCAACCTGTAGCCGCCGGGGAACGGACGATGCCCGCCAAGACGCTGCTGCGCGCCGCCACCGTCGCCACCATGATCGCCACTGCCGGGATCGCCACTGCCGGGATCGCCACTGCCGGCACGGCGCCGGCGGCGGACCTGGCGATCGTCCTGCTCACCGACGTCTCCGCGAGCATGGACGACGACGAGTTCGCCATGGTCAAGCAGGGCTACCTCGCCGCCTTCGGTGATCCCGACGTGGTCGCCGCCCTGGCCGCCAACCCCGGTGGCGTGGCCGTGGCCTACGTGGAGTTCTCCGGCGGCGGCGAGATCGCCACGGTCGCCGGATGGAGCCTGCTCACCGACGCGGCGTCGGCCGGTGCGTTCGGCCTGGCCGTCGCCACGGCACCGCGCTCCAGCGCCGGCAACACCGCCTTGGCGGCCGGCCTCCGGCACGCGGCGGCGATGCTGTCGGAGGGCGGGTTCGGCGGCGCCCGGCGCATCATCGACGTCGTCAGCGACCACGAGGGCGACGGCGGCCGCTCCGCCCCCGTGCGCGACGCCGCCGTCGCCGCCGGCATCACCATCAACGCCCTGCCCATCGCCGACGGCCGGCCGAGGGGCACCTTCGACGGCCGCCTCACCTATTCCGGGGCGCCATGGGGGCTGGGCGGGATGACCGCCTTCTACCAGCGGGACGTCGTCGGCGGCCCCGGCAGCTTCCTGATCAGTGCCCGCGACCACCGTGCGTTCGGCGAGGCGCTGAAGCGCAAGCTGCTGCGCGAGCTGATGGCGCGGGACGCGGAGCCGCGCCGGGGAGCGGCGAGCGCCGCGTCGGTCGTCGCCGCGGCCGGCCCGTGTTGCGGCGAGCGGGCCGCTGCGGCTACGGTCGGCCGGGGATCGGCATGGGAATGAGGCGAGGATGGCGGCGCCGGACGACGACCTCGCCCCCTTCCGGGCGGCGATCCTCCGCCGCTTTCCGGAGCTGGAGGACGCGGCCTTCCGGTTGCTGACGGGGGGCTGGCACTCGGTCGCCGTCGACGTCGACGACCGTCTGGTCTTCAAGTTCCCCCGCCACGCGGCGGCGGCGATGGCGTTGCGCAAGGAGGCGGCGCTGTTGGCGATCGTCCGTCCGTCGGTGTCGCTCGCCGTGCCGGACATGGACCTCCACGACGGGCCGCCGCTCTTCTCCCGCCACGGCAAGCTGCCGGGCGGGCACCTCCTGCGCGAGCACTACGAACGGCTCCCGGAAGGCGGGCGGGTACGGCTGGGGGCGGATCTGGGCCGCTTCTATGCGGAGCTCCACCGGCTGGACGCGGCGGTGATGGCGGCGGCCGGGGCGGGCCCGGTCGAGGCGTGGCAGCCGCCCGACGTCGTCCGGACCAAGGCCGTGCCGGCTCTGCCCCGGACGCTGCGGGACCGCGCCCTCGGCATCGTCGAGGCCTGCGAGCGGCTGCCCGCCGACCCGCACGGGCGGACCTACGGATTCTTCGACGGCCACGGGTGGAACATGGCCTTCGATCAGGAACGGGGACGGCTGAACGGCGTCTACGACTTCGCGGATTCCGGGATCGGTCCCCTGCACCAGGACTTCATCCGCACGAGCTTCATCTCGCCGGACCTGACCGAACGCGTCGTGGCGGCGTACGAGGCGCTGACGGGGCGCCGGCTGGAGCGGCGGCGGATCGCCCTTCTCACGGGGATGCACCGTCTGTCGGAACTCGCGGAACTGGCGCACGACCCCGATCACGCCCCGGCCATGGTGCGTCACGCCGTCGACTGGCTGGCGTCCGCCACGGAATAGCCCGGAGCGACGGCCGGAGCACCCGGTCCCGAACGCCTTGACGATAGTTTCAAGTGAAACTATTATCGGGCCAACCTCAAACACACGGTCCGGGAGCGAGCGTCCATGAAGATCCAGCAGATCCATCACGTCGCCTACCGCTGCAACGATGCCAAGGAGACGGTGGCCTTCTACCGGGACGTCCTGAACATGGACTTCCTGGTCGCCATCTCCGAGGAGCGGGTGCCCTCCACCAAGGAGCCGGACCCCTACATGCACGTCTTCCTCGACGCGGGGAACGGCAACATCCTGGCCTTCTTCGAGATCCCGAACTCGCCGCCGATGGGCCGCGACCCCAACACGCCCGCCTGGGTGCAGCACATCGCCTTCCAGGTCGAGGACGAGGCGGCGCTGCTCGCCGCCAAGGCGGCGCTGGAGGCGCGCGGCCTCCCGGTGGTCGGCCCGACCGACCACGCCATCATCAAGTCGATCTACTTCTTCGATCCCAACGGCCACCGGCTGGAGCTCACCTGCCTCACCGGCACGCCGGAGCAGATGGCGGAGCTGAAGGCCATCGCCCCGGTCATGCTGGAGGAGTGGAGCCGCGACCGGAAGGTGGTCACCCACGCCTCCTGGCTGCACGAGAAGGAGTTCGCCGTCTGAAGGCGCCGGCGGCCGGCTGTCGCCGCGCCGCGCTTTCCGCTAAGCTCGCCCTCCCCGGGGTGCTGTGCCGGCGGGCGTGACGGAGGCGGGACAGGGCGATGACGGGACGGACGGCGGAGACCGGGGAGGCGGCGGTTCCCTTCGCGCTCGAACGGTACTGGCCGTACCGCCTGCACGTGCTGGCCACCGCCGTCAGCCAGACCGTGGCCAAGGTCTACGCCGACCGCTTCGCCGTCACCATCCCGGAATGGCGGATCATCGCCGTGCTCGGCGGCCTGGACGAGGGCCGGACCCTGAGCGCCACCGCCGTCGCCACGCTGACCGCCATGGACCGCGTGCAGGTGAGCCGCGCCATGGCGCGCATGCTCGACACCGGCCTCATCGTCCGCGCCACCGGGCGGCAGGACCGCCGCACCGCCCAGGTCAGCCTGACGGCCAAGGGCCGCGGCATCTACCAGCGCATCGTGCCGCTGGCCCGCGCCTTCGAGGACCGGCTGCTGACCGTCCTGGCGGCGGAGGAGTGCGCCGAACTCGACCGCCTCGTCGCCAAGCTGGAGGATCGCGCCGGCGCGCTGGCCGCCCTGCCCAAGGAGCGGATCGCCGCGCTGATCGACCCGGAGTGAGGCCGCGGGCCCGCAGATAATTTCACTTGAAACATTCTCGGATGCAACGATACTGTCGGCCAACGATCGACGGCCGCATCCGCACGGCCGCACCACTGCCGGGAGACGCGCCGCGATGCTGTCGACCTATGCCTATCCCAAGTTTCCCTACGTTCCGGCCGAGGAGGGGCACGGCGCGGCCGTCCGCCGCCACCCCGTCGTGGTGGTGGGCGCCGGCCCGGTGGGGCTGACCGCCGCCCTCGACCTCGCCCGCAAGGGCGTGCCGGTGGTGCTGCTGGACGAGGACGACACGGTCAGCATCGGCAGCCGCGCGGTGTGCTACGCCAAGCGGGCGCTGGAGGTGTGGGACCGCCTGGGCGTCGCCGGGCGGATGATCGACAAGGGGGTGGTGTGGAAGATCGGCAAGGTCTTCCACGGCGACCGCCGGATCTACCAGTTCGACCTGCTGCCGGAGCCCGACCACAAGATCCCGGCGTTCATCAACCTCCAGCAGTACTATCTCGAGGAGTATCTGGTCGACGCCGCGCGCGAGGCCGGCGTCGATCTGCGCTGGCGGTCGCGGGTCGCGGCGATCGAGCCGCGGGACGACCACGTCCTCCTCCAGGTGGAGACGCCGGACGGTGTCCACGCCGTGGCGGCGGACTGGGTGATCGCCTGCGACGGCGCGCGCTCGCCGATCCGCAAGGCGCTGGGGCTGGAGTTCGTCGGCGAGGTCTTCCAGGACCGCTTCCTCATCGCCGACGTGGTGATGAAGGCCGATTTCCCGCCCGAACGCTGGTTCTGGTTCGACCCGCCCTTCCACCCCCGGCAGTCGGCGCTGCTGCACATGCAGGCCGACAACGTCTGGCGGATCGACTTCCAGCTCGGCTGGAACGCCGATCCCGAGGAGGAGAAGAAGCCGGAGCGCGTGATCCCCCGCCTGAAGGCGATGCTCGGCGAGGACACCGCGTTCGAGCTGGAGTGGGTCAGCGTCTACACCTTCCAGTGCCGCCGCCTCGACCGGTTCCGCCACGGCCGTGTCCTGTTCGCCGGCGACAGCGCCCACCAGGTCTCGCCCTTCGGCGCGCGCGGCGCCAACTCCGGCGTGCCCGACGCCGACAACCTCGTGTGGAAGCTGAAGCTGGTGCTCGACGGGCTGGCGCCCGAGAGCCTGCTCGACACCTATTCCGACGAGCGGGTGGCGGCGGCGAAGGAGAACATCCTGAACTCCACCCGCTCCACCGACTTCATCACGCCCAAGAGCGCGATGAGCCGGACCTTCCGCGACGCCGTGCTGGGCCTCGCGGCGGAGTATCCCTTCGCCCGGCCGCTGGTGAACTCGGGGCGCCTGTCGACGCCGACCACCTACGCCGACAGCCCGCTCAACACGCCCGACGCCGACGCCTTCGCCGGCCCCATGGTGCCCGGTGCGCCGGCCACCGACGCGCCGCTGGAGGACGCCGCCCACGAGCCCTGCTGGCTGACGGAGCGGCTGGGCGGCCGCTTCGTGGCGCTCTACCACGCCGGCGGCGAGGCGGTGCCGGCCGCGGTGGCCGAGGCCCTCGACCGGCTGGCGGCGGGGCCGCTGCCGTTCGCCTGGCACGCCGTCACCGACCGTCGCCGCGACGCCGGCGCCAACGCCCTGGTCGACACCAAGGGCCGCTTCGCCGAGCGCTACGACGCCCGGCCGGGCACCCTCTATCTCGTCCGCCCCGACCAGCACGTCGCCGCCCGCTGGCGGTCCTTCGACGCGGCGCGCGTCGCCGCCGCCCTCAACCGCGCCATCGGCCTGTGACCGCGAGGTGCCCCATGTCCCGGCTCGTCCTCGACACCAACATCGCCAATCCCGACGACGTCTACGAGGCGCTGATCGATGCCCACCGCGATCTGACGCCCGAGCAGAGCGCTCTCGTCAACGCCCGCCTCATCCTGCTGCTCGCCAACCACATCGGCGACGCCGAGGTGCTGCGCGAGGCCATGCGTCGCGCCCGCGACGGGGTCTGACGTCGGCCGGCCGGAGCGCGGACGCGCGCGGTGCGCCCGCCCTCCCCGTCCGTAAAACCTATAGAAGAAGTATGGCTTTTCCGCCCCGCCGGCGGATGTCATAGTCACGGACAGTTCGGTCATGCGACTGTTCGGAGGCGTTCCATGGAGCGGGCGGAGCGGGCGGAGCGGGCGGAGCGGGCGGAGCGGGTGGTCGGCGCCGGGACGGGCTTTCCCTACGCCGACCGGGTGCGCACGGTGACGGCGGCGGACGTGGTCGGCTGGCTCGCCGCCGGCTGGCGCGACATGCGGGCGGCGGGCGCGCTGAGCCTAGCCTACGGGGCGCTGTTCGTGGCGATCGGCTTCGCGCTCACCGGCGGCCTCGCCATGCTCGGCATGGGCTACCTGATCGCGCCGCTGATCGGCGGCTTCCTGCTGGTGGCGCCGCTGCTGGCGCTCGGCCTCTACCGCATCTCCAAGGACGTCGAGGAGGGCCGCCGGCCCGGCCTGCTGGCGGCGCTCACGGCGTGGCGGGCGAACCCCTACCACATCCTGACGGCCGGCCTCGTGCTGATGCTCTACGTGATGATCTGGACGCGGCTCAACGTCGTCGCCTTCGCCCTGTTCTTCCCGCACGAAGCGATCAACGTCGACCGCGTGCTGGCCGCCCTGTGGACGCTGGACGGCCTGGTGTTCGCCGCCTTCGTGACGGCGCTCGGCTTCGCCTTCGCCGCCTTCGCCTTCGTCACCAACGTGACCGCCCTGCCGATGATGCTCGACCGCCCGGTCGACATCTTCGCCGCCGCCCTCGCCTCCGCCGTCGCCGTCGCCCGCAACCCGCGGCCGATGATGCTGTGGGGCGGCCTGATCGTGCTGATCACCGGCCTCGGCCTCGTCACCGCCTTCCTCGGCCTGATCGTCGCCCTGCCGCTGATCGGCCACGCGAGCTGGCACGCCTACCGCGCCCTGGTGAAGCGCGAGGACGAGCCGTAGGCCGCTCTGAATTCAAATGTTTAGAGCAAGATCGCTTCTGGCCGGATCGGCCAGAAGCGATCTTGCCCTAACGCGCCGCCGCCGCCAGCGCGGCGATGCCGGCGTCGATGCGTTCGGCCGCGATCGACGAGAAGCCGAGGCGGAGGTGGCGGTCCGGCGCGCCGCCGTCCATGAAGAACACGTCGCCCGGTTCGACCAGCACCCCGTGGGCGCGGGCGCGCTCGGCGATGCCGCGGGCCGAGCGCCCCTCGGGCCCGCGCACCCAGAGGCTGGAGCCGCCGGCGCCGGCGGTGGCCTGCCAGTCCGGCAGGTGGCGGTCGAGGGCCCGGCGCAGCGCCTCGGCGCGGTCGCGGTGGACGTGGCGGCGGCGGCGCTGCAGCGCCTCGTGGTGGCCGAGGGCGATGAACAGCGCCGCGGCGCGCTGGTTGTTGGCCGGGGGGTGGCGCAGCATCAGCCGGCGCAGCGCCCGCGCCTCGCGGACCAGCGGCGCCGGCCCGACGATGTAGCCGAGCCGCAGGCCGGGGGCGAGCGTCTTCGACAGGCTGCCGACATAGACGACGCGGGCGTCGCGGTCGAGGCTCTTCAGGGCGGGCATCACGGTGTCGCCGGCCCCGCTGTCGGTCTCGTAGTCGTCCTCGATCACCACCAGGTCGCGGTCGCCGGCGAGCGCCAGGAGCGCTTCGCGCCGGGCCAGCGGCATGGTGACGGTGGTCGGGCACTGGTGGCTGGGTGTCGCGTAGACGACGTGGCAGCCGGCCATGGTGCCGCCCGGCACCAGCCCCTCCCCGTCCACCGCCAGCGCCCGGACGTGCGGCGTCTTGATGGCGAAGATGTTGCGGGCGTCGGGGTAGCCCGGGTCCTCGACGCCGACCACGGTGTGGGCCGACACCAGGAGCTCCGCCAGCAGGAACAGCGCCTGCTGGGCGCCGATGGTGACCATGATCTCGTCCTCGGCCGCCCACACCCCGCGCCCCGGCAGCACCTTGGTGCGCAGCTGCTCGATCAGCAGCGGGTCGTCGCCGTCGATCAGGTCGGGCGCCCAGCCGCGAACCTCGACCACGCCCAGCGCCTGGCGGCAGCATTCCCGCCACTCGGCGATGGGGAACCAGGCGGGATCGAACTGGCCGTAGAGGAAGGGATAGGGATAGGCCTGCCAGTCCCGCGGCTTGACGATGTTGCGCTGGACCGAGGCGCGCACCGCCAGCCGGCGCTCCCAGTCGACGCCACGCCCGGGCGGTGCCGGCAGCGGCGCCAGCGGCGGCGCCACCAGGTCGGCGTTGACGTAGTAGCCGCTGCGCTCGCGCGCCACCAGGAAGCCCTCGTCGACGAGCTGGCCGTAGGCGAGGCTCACGGTGTTGCGGGCCACCTTGAGCTGCTCCGCCAGCTCGCGGCTGGAGGGGAGCGGGCTGCCCGGGCAGAGGTGGCGGTCGGCGATGGCCGAGACGATGGTCTCGCGGATCTGCGCCTGGAGCGGCCGTCCCCGTTCGTTCGAGAGAACGAACAGGCGCCCCCACATCGCGTTGCCCGGCCGCCCGGCCATGCCCCACCCACCGCGCACGAGGAAGGATTCAGGTCGTGCGAAACATTGTTCGCCACACCGAGCATTGTGCGTGTGCGAAAGGACGCCGTCAACGGCGACGTGGCGGCGGACCGGACTCCCGGACGTCCTCGCGCCTCCGCGGTGCCGCGGATACACCCCTTTCGTCCGCGTGCCTTTCCCTCCCCCGGCCCTGCCGGGGGAGGAAATCGACGTGCGGATCCACCGGCCCCGGGAGAGGGCGTGTGAGGGCCCCGGGGCGACCGGGCCTCAGGCGGCGTTGACCTCGGCGACGAAGCGGCGGACCTCCTCGCGCAGGCGGTCGGACTGGCTGGACACGCTCTCCGCCCCGCTGGTCACCTCGCGCATGCGGTCGCCGGTGGTGGTCACCGTGGTCGACAGGGATTCCACGCTGCTGGTCACCTGCAGGGAGTTGTCGGCCGCCGTGCGGGCGTTGGCGAAGATCTCGTGCGACGCCGCCTCCTGCTGCTGCACCGCCGCCGCGACGGCGCCGTTGAGGCCGCTGAGGTCCTTGATCAGGGCGGCGATGCCCTCGATGGCGCCGATGGCGTTGCCGGTGGCGACGCGGATGGCGCCCACCTGGTTCTGGATGTCCTCGGTCGCCTTGGCCGTCTGGTTGGCCAGGCTCTTGACCTCCGCGGCGACGACGGCGAAGCCCTTGCCGGCCTCGCCGGCGCGCGCCGCCTCGATGGTGGCGTTCAGCGCCAGCAGGTTGGTCTGCGAGGCGATGTCGTTGATCAGGTTGACGACGGCACCGATCTGCTCGGCCGCCGACGCCAGGCCGGAGACGATGCCGGTGGTGTTGGCGGTCTCGGTGACGGCGCGGCTGGCGGTCTGCGCCGCCCCCTCGACCTGGCGGCTGATGGCGGCGATCGAGCTGCGCAGCTCTTCGCTGGCGCGGGCGGCGGATTCCACGCTCTCCGAGGCGCCCGAGGCGGCGCCGGCGGCGGCCTGGGCCTGGCCGGCGGCGCTGGCGGAGTCGGCGGCGAGGACGGCCGACCGCTCGTGCAGGGAGGTGGCCGCTTCGCTCAGGCTCGCCACCACCTCGTCCATGGCGCGCACGAAGCGGGCGGCGCGGGCCGAGAGCTGCTCGCGCTGCTGGTCGCGCGCGGCGCGCTCCTCGTCCAGCCGCTGCGCCGTCTCGCGGGCGGACGACAGGGTGGTCACAAGACCGGCGACGGTGCGGGCGATGTCGCCGATCTCGTCGGAGCGGCCGACGTGCGGCACCTGCACGGCGAGCTCGCCGCCGGCGATCCGGCCCAGCACGTCGCGGATCGATTCCAGGGGGCGGGACAGGCCGCGGGCGACCCACAGGCCGACGGCGACGCTGACGCCCAGCAGGACGAACATGAGCAGCAGCTCGCGGAGCGCCCGCTCGCGGAAGGCGGCGTCGATGTCGTCGGTGTAGACGCCGGTGCCGATCATCCACTGCCAGGGCTGGTAGCCGGTGGCGTAGGCGATCTTCGGCGACGGCTCGGCGTCGTCGGAGCGCTTGTGGCGGTAGGCGACGAAGCCGCCGCCGGCCTTGGCCGCCTCGATCATCTGCACGTTGAAGGGAACGCCGTCGGGATCCTTGAGGTTCAGCAGGTCCTTGCCCTCCACCTGCGGGCGCAGGCCGTGGACGAGGTTGACGCCCTTGTAGTCGTAGACGAAGAAGTATTCGCTGCCGCTGTAGCGCATGGCGCGCACGGCGTTGCGGGCGGCGGTCTGCGCCGCCTCGCGGGTCATCGTGCCCTTCTGCTCCTGCGCGCCGTACTGGGCGATCACCGAGGCGGCGGCCTCGACCATGTCCTGGACCTTGGCCTTGCGCTGCTCCGTCAGGTTGGCGTGCAGCCCCGACAGGTTGATGGCGGTGACCGAGACGGCGCTCAGCAGCGCAACGCCGAACACCAGCAGCAGCAGTCGCATTCCGATCTTGAGCTTCATCGCTCCATGCTCCTCGTCTGTCGCGCACCGTCGGGGTGCGGTTCCCATGATCCGTTCCTGCGGTCGCAGCGCCACGGCGCGCCGTCCGCGGCGGCGGCGCGCGCGAAGCCGACGACCGCGCAGTTCTCCAGCTCGACGCCCGGCATTCCGGCCAGCCGGTGCAGCAGCACCCGGCCGATCCCCTTGCTGGCGACCAGCAGCGGCCATTGCGCCAGCCGGTCCTCCAGCCCGGCGATGCCGGCCAGGACGCGGGCGGCGAAGGTCTCCTCGTCCTCGCCGCCGGGCGGTGCCAGCCCCGCGGCGAGCCACGGCCGCGTCTCGGCGACGCCCAGGCCGTTCCACGCGCCGAGGCGGCGTTCGCGCAGCCACGCCGCCTCCTGCAGGGGCACGCCCAGCGCCTCGGCGAACAGCGCCCCGGTCACCGCCGTCCGCTGCAGCGGACCGGCGATGACCACGCCGCAGGGCCGGCCCGAGGCGGCGAAGCGCGCCGCCGCGGCGCGGGCGTCGGCGACGCCGCGCGCGGTCAGCGGCACGTCGCGGTCGCCGCCGCAGCGCACGCCCAGCACGTTGTCCGGCGTCTCGCCGTGCCGCACGAGGTGGAAGCCGCCGCCGATGCCCTCCGCCATGGCCGTCACCGCCCGCGGAACAGGACGCGGTCGGGCCCGGGGGTCCAGGCCACCGTGCTGTCCCGGGGAAAGGCGTCGGGCGCCTGCAGCCACCGCCGCAGCGCGTCGATGTGCAGGGGGTCGCTGAGGGTCGGCGTGTGGCCCACCAGCGGCACCTGGATCAGGCTCACCCGCGGCTTGGCGAGCATCCGCTCGGCCGTCGATTCCAGGAGCGCGTCGGTCATCATCCCGCGCACCACCAGGACCGGGCAGTCGACGCGCGCCCAGTCGTCCCATTGGTCGTGGTCGCGGGCGGCACCGTCGCGGTAGCTCTGCAGGGCGCGGATGTCGTGGCGGTAGACGCGTCCGCCGTTCTCCTCCGACCAGCGCGTCTGGTGGAAGCTGTTGTGCAGCAGCACCGTGTCGTCCACCGGCCCGTCGTTCTTCTGGGCGGCGCCCATGCGGTGGAAGAGCTGGGCCGGGCGGCGGAAGACGTAGTGGCGGGCCACCGACTCCGCCCGCCGCCGCCGCCGCTCCTCCGGGATGAAGGGGCCGACGTCGTTGAGGATCAGGCGGTCGACGACGTCGGGCGCCTGCGCGGCGACGCGCATGGCGACGCAGCCGCCCAGCGACGACCCGACCAGCGTCACCCGGCCGAGCCGCTTGTGGCGGATCAGCGCCATCACCTGGGCGACCGTGCTCTCGAAGCAGTAGTCGGACTGCTCGGCCAGCCAGCCGCTGCGGCCGCGGCCGGCCCAGTCCAGGCACAGGACGTGGTGGTCGCGCGCCAGGGTGCGGGCGAGATAGTCGAAGCGCCGCGCCGCGTTGGCGATGCCGCCCAGGCACAGCAGGGTGGGACGCAGCGGATTGCCCCACTCCGTGTAGGCGAGGCGGATGGTGTAGTCGGCGCGCAGCCGCTCCACCGTGCCGGTCTGCAGGGCGGCGGGATGGGTGTATTCGAAGTGCCGCAGCACGTGGCCGGCGCCGATCAGCGGCTCGATCACCCGCATGACCTTGTCGTAGTCCTTCCACGTCATGGCGTCGCCCGAGGCGATGCCGAGCGCCTGCAGCATGGCCAGCAGCGAGCGCTGGGGCTCGCCGGCGGCGCCGTCGTGGAGGCGGACGGCGGCGAGTGGCGTCGGTTCCGCTGCGACGGGATCGACGAGGCTCTGGTCGAACATCGGCTTCCTCGTTTCGTCGGTGGAACGGCGGCGGCGCGCCGGGGCGATGGCGGCGCGGGGGCGGGCGGCGGCGGTCACGGCGCGCCCTCCCCGCCGGCACCGGCGCCGACGACGGCCGGGGCGGCCGGCGGCACGGTGAGGACGAAGACGGCGCAGAACGCCGCCCCGGCGGCGAGGCCGACGCCGCCCAGCGCCGCCAGCGCGGCCTGGGGTCCGAAGCGGTCGGCGACGGCGGCGGCGAGCAGCGGGCCGAGCACCGAGCCGCCGCGCTCCAGCAGGCGGTAGACGGCGAACACCGTGGTGCTGCCGAGGCGCGCGCACTCCGCCCGGCACACCTCGGGCACCAGCGCGAGCTGGGTGGCGTTGTTGAGGGCGTGCCCCACCCCCAGCGCCGCCACCCCCAGCAGGACCGCCGGCACCCCCGGGGCGACGAGCACGGCCAGGGCGCCGGCCCCGGCGATCAGCCCGCCGGCCCCGGCGAACAGGGCGTGCCGGCCGCCGCGGTCGGCGGCGCGGGACACCGCCGGCCCGAGGACGACGATGAGCAGCCCGTAGCACATCATGGTCCGGCCGATGGCGGCCGGGGTCTCGCCGAGCGCGTGCAGGGCGACCGGCACGAGATAGAAGAGGGAGCCGGTCAGCATCAGCTTGGTCGGCACCGAGGAGAACAGCAGCAGCGCCAGGAAGCGCGGATTGGCCAGCACCGCGGCACCGTGGCGCAGGCCGCCCGCCGGCGCTTCGCCGCGATCCGGCGCCTCCGGCGGCAGCAACAGGGCGGCGGCACCGGCCGCCGCGAGCGCCAGCAGCGCCGAAACCGCGAAGGTGGCGCGGAAGCCGAGGTGGTCGGCGAGGATGCCGCCCATGGCGGCGCCGCACAGGCCGGCGACGATCACCGCGGCGACGAACTGCGCCATGCCGCGCGCCCGCTCGCCACGCCCGCTGTGGCGGGCGACGAAGCCCTGGGCGCCGATGAACATGACGGCGTAGCCGAGCGCGCACGCGCCGCGCCACAGCAGCAGCTCGGCCAGCGACTGGGCGAGCGCGGTGCCGAGGAAGCCGGCGACCGCCGGCAGGGCGCCCAGCAGCAGGGTGCGCCGGCAGCCGAAGCGGTCGGCCCAGGCGCCGGCGAACGGCGTGAAGACGGCCACCAGCAGCATGAACAGCGCGATCGGCAGCCCCATCACCAGCGTCTCCGAAAGGCCGGCGACGGGCGTGTAAAGCTCCCGCACATAGAGCGGCAGGAAGGAGCGCGACAGCTCCTCCGCCAACATGAAAAGGAACAGGGTGACGCGGACGCCGGCGAGGCCGCCATCCGCCGCCCCGCCGCCCGCCGCCCCGCCGCCCGGCACCACCGCCGGCCGGACCGGCGCTCCGGGCCCGCGCAGGCGCAGCGCCTCGAACAGGGCAAGCATCGACACCAGCAGCACCACGACGGCGTCGTAGGCCGTTTCCCGGCCAACCGTGGCGCCCGGGACGGCCGCGAAGACGGCCAGCGCCGCGACGGTGAACGCTCCGGCGGCGGCGGTCGCCAGGCCCAGGCGCCGCAGCGGCGTGCGGTCGGCCGCGTCCAGCACGGCCGGCGCGGCGCAGGCCAAGAGGGCGGCGCCGCCGGCGACCAGCGCGAACGACACCGTCAGTTGCAGGCGGACGGACTCCAACGCGGCCGGATCGCCACCGGTTTGGATAAAAATCGCGACAAACTTCGCATAGTCAAGAAAGGCGACCAGACCGGTTCCGATCGTCACCAGGACCGCAAGGGTCACGCACGCCCGTGATGGTGGAAAAGCGGGCACAAACCGGCTCCATTCGTGCGCCTGTCACAGGCATTACGAGAGCCACACTAAGGTTATAATTCCAAAGATTCGGTAAACCGTCGCAGAACGCTTATCACAGGTGCGTTCTGCAAAAAACATACGCTAGTATGAAGTGATTTGTTCGTGCGTTAATCAATTATGAGTGAATGGTTGGAACATGAAGTTCTCGCGACTCTGCAACCGCCGGCGCGGGGCGTGGTGCCGGCCTCGCGCGTCGCTCTGCCCGGTGGCGGCGGTCGTCCGCGCTCAGGCGCTCCAGTCCAGCCCGGCCGCGCGCATGCGCTCCCAGAAGGCGCGCTTCTGGCGGTGGCGGGCGGCGATGTCGCGACGGTGGACATCGGCCGGCGGATGACCGTCCCAGTCCGTCACCCGCGCCGACAGGCGGTCGGCCGCTTCGAGGTCGGCGACGGCGAACCCGTAGGCCGCGCCGTCGGCGGCGTCGAGGACGCCGTCGGCGAGGCGCCGGTGGAGCAGCACGGCGGCCAGCGGCTGGCGCGCCGCCAGCCGCTCGGCCAGCGGCCGCAGCATCCGGTAGAGGCGGGGATTGACGTCGTGCACCCGCTGGCGCAGCAGGGACGCGGCGGCGTCGAGGTCGAGGCCGGCCAGCAGCTCGAGGGCGCGGTGGATGTCGGCGTGGCGGCGCGCCGCCGCGACGGCCTCGGCCACCGCCGCCGCCCGCTCCGGCTCGGGCAGCCGGGCCAGGATGGCGTCGAGCAGGGTCGGCGACAGGGTGCGGGCGAACAGGGCGCGGCGCAGCGCCTGCGCCTCGTCCCGGCGGCCGAGCCGGTCGAGCACGGCGATCCGCAGCCGGTCCAGCTCGTCGCGCCGCCACGCCGGGGCGTCGGCGCGGCTGACCCGCTCCAGCGCCTCCTCGAGCCGGCCGGCGGCCATCAACCGCTCGCAGATGTCCCGGACGGCGCCGTCCTCGGTGCCGGCCTGCGCGTGCAGGGTGATGAAGCCGTCGAGATCGCCGCGGGCGTCGGCGATCTCGGTCAGGGCGCGGACGAGCTCCGCCTCGCAGGCGCCGGCGGGATCGCCCGGGACCGCCCCGAGACGGTGGCGGATCAGGCCTTCCAGCGCGTCGAGGCCGGCGGGCCCCAGGGCGTCGCGGAAGGCCGGCACGAGGTCGTCGCGCACGCCGTGGTCGTTCTCGGCGAACAGGTCGAAGACGCGTTCGGCGAGCCGGTGCGGGTGGCATCCCGGGACCGCCAGCCACGTCCGCCCGCAGTCGGCGAGCGCTTGGCGGAAGACGTCGGCCACCAGCCCGTCGGTGTCGTCGCAGCGCGCGAAGACGGCGCGGTCGAGCCGCAGCAGCCGGTCGAGCCGCTCGGCGGCCAGCCGCGGCGCCTGCGGCATCAGGTCGCCGAGGATGGCGCGGCGCAGCCGGTCGAGCGCGCGCGCCAGGCCGGCGGCGTCCGGACCGTCGTGGCGGCGGTGGTCCGCGGCGACGGCGGCGAGGGCGTCGTCCAGGCGGCGCGCGGCGATGTCGTGGCTGGCGAGGGCGGCTTCGTCCTGGTCGGTCATGGGGCTGTCCGTGCAACTCCTGGTCCGCGCGGCCGGGCGCCGGTGGGCGGCGAGGGCGGATGCCTGGTTTTGCCAGAGCCGGCAACGAAGATCAACGCTCGCAAAACCTCCGGCTCTGCACAACCGTGGACGCGGCGGAGCGGGCGGCGGCGCCTTCATGGGCCTCCGCTCCGGCGAGGGCGTCGGGATGGGAGGCGCACGCTTGTGCCGTAGGTTCGGTCGTCGCGGGCCCCCGTCACCGATCCTTCACCGACCCTCCCCCGGCGGAGCCGGGGGAGGGGCAAAGCGGCTCGCCCCCAGGGCGATGCGTGAGCCCGCCAATCCCCTTTCGAATAGGTTTTTTCCCTCGCCGGCTCAGCGGCTCGAGGGGCGTGCGCCAGAACGTGTGACCCCGCAAGCCCAAGCGGGGAGGTCGACGAATCCTCGAGCGCCGAGCCTCCCCCCTACACCCGCCCCTTCCAGGGCACCAGGCGGCGTTCCAGCCAGCGCATGGTGCAGTCGATCAGCAGGGCGATGACGCCGATGACGACGATGCCCATGATGACCACGTCGGTCACCAGGAAGCTCGACGCGTTCAGCACCATCTGGCCGAGGCCCTGGGTGGCGGCCACCATCTCCGCCGCCACCAGGGTGGTCCAGCCGAAGCCCATGCCGATGCGCATGCCGGTGAGGATCTCCGGCAGCGCCGCCGGCAGGACGACGAAGAGGATGGCCTGGCGGCGCGACGCCCCCAGGGAGCGCGCCGCGTGCAGCTGCTCCGCCGCCACCGAGCGCACGCCGGCCCGGGCGCTGAGCGCCAGCGGGGCGAAGATGGCGAGGTAGATCAGGATGATCTTCGACAGCTCGCCGATGCCGAACCAGATGACGATCAGCGGCAGATAGGCCAGCGGCGGCAGCGGCCGGTAGAACTCGATGGGCGGGTCGAACAGGCCGCGCACGACGCGGCTGATGCCCATGGCGATGCCGACGGGGATGGCGGTGGCGCAGGCCAGCGCGAAGGCGCTGAACACCCGGACCAGGCTCCACAGGGTGTGGCCGATCAGCGTGGTCTCGCCGTAGGGCTCGTTCAGCGTCTCCAGGAAGCGCTGCACCACCGCCTCCGGCGTCGGCAGGAAGATCGGCGGCACCCAGGCGAGGTGGGAGGCGATCCACCAGGCGCCGAGGATCAGCACGGTGGAGACCAGGCTGATCGGCAGCGTGCCGCCGTCGCCGGCGACGATCTCCTCCGACCGCTCCAGCCCGAGCAGGCGGCGCAGCGGCGGGCGGCGGCGGGGCGCCGCAGCGGGCGCCCCGCCGGACGCCGCGCCGGGCGTGGCGGCGGGGACGGCGGCGTCACTGCCGGTGGATGACATCGAGGATATCCTCCCGCAGGCGGATGAAGTCGGGCGAGGACTTGATGGCGCGCGCGCCGGCGCCGTCGACGTAGCGGCGGCTGAAGGGCGGCTCGTACTCGTGGACGATGCGGCCCGGCCGCGGCGACATGACGATCAGGCGGGTCGCCATGAACAGCGCCTCCTCCACCTCGTGGGTGATGAAGAAGGCCATCTTGCCGGTGGCGTGCCACACCTGCAGGATCTGCTCCTGCATGGCCTCGCGGGTGAAGGCGTCGAGCGCCCCGAGCGGCTCGTCCATCAGCATGATGTCGGGGTCGTTGGCGAGCACGCGGGCGAGGCCGACGCGCTGCTGCATGCCCCCCGACAGGCGCCAGACCGGCGCCCGGGCGAACGCCTCGAGCCCGACCAGCCGCAGCTTCTCCATGGCCACGGCGTGGCGGGTGCGCTTGTCGACCCCCGCCATCCGCAGGCCGAAGGCGGTGTTGTCGAGGACGTTCAGCCAGGGCATCAGGGCGTGCTTCTGGAACACCACGCCGCGGTCGCGGCCGGGCCCGGCGACCCGTTCCCCGTGCAGCAGGATCTCCCCCTCGGTCGGCCTGAGGAAGCCGGCGAGGCAGTTGAGCAGGGTCGTCTTGCCGCAGCCCGAGGCCCCCAGCGCCACCACGAAGTCGCCCTCGGCGATGGACAGGTTGACGTGGTCGAGAGCCCGCACCGTCTGCCCCTTGCCGAGCGAGAAGCTGACCGAGAGGTCGCGGATGTCGAGCCCGACGGGGGCGGCGGGACGCGCGTCCGGCGGCGGGCCGGCGACGTCGGCGATTCCGTTTGCGCGGAGCATGCGCGCCCCTCCTCTGCTGGTCCTACGGCTTGGCCGCCTCTTCGGCGAAGGCGGGGTTCACCCCGGCGCCGTAGTCCGGCAGGAGCTGGGTCAGCCGCTTCTGCTCCTTGAGGAAGGCCGAGGTGTCGGCCAGCGCCTTGGCCGCCCCGCCGCCCTTGCCGCCGCCCAGCCAGCGCTCGGAGGCCTGGACCGAGGCCGGGACGAAGCGGTAGAGGGCCAGCGTGTCGGGCACGTCCTCCGGCTTCATGCCGGTCAGCTTGGCGATGGCGGCGACCTCCTTGGAGTCCGGCGTCCACTTGTCCTTCTCGGAGCGGTAGCGCTCGTCGATGGCGGCGATCGTCTTGACGAAGGCCTTCATGAACTCCGGGTTCTCCTTGGCGAAGTCCTTCTGCACGACGATGCCGTCGAAGGTCGGCCGGCCCTTGTCGCTGAGGTCGCCCGAGGTGACCAGCACCGTGCCGTCCTGCTTGGCCTGGGCCAGCACCGGGTTCCAGATGAAGGCGCCGTCGATGTCGCCGCGCTGCCAGGCGGCGGCGATCTCGGCCGGGCGCAGGTTGAGCACCTGGACGTCGCCCGGCTTGAAGCCGAACTGGTCCAGGGCGAACATCAGGTGGTAGTGGCTGGTCGAGACGAACGGGGTGGCGACCTTCTTGCCCTTGAGGTCCTGCGGCGTCTTGATGCCGGCGCCGTTGCGCACGATCAGCGCCTCGGCCGCACCGATGTCGTCGAGGATCCAGAACAGCTCCAGCGGCAGGCCCTGGCTCAGCGCCGCGGCGACCGGGCTCGACCCCGCCTCGCCGATCTGCACGTCGCCCGACGCCATGGCCTTGATGACGTCGCCGCCGCCGCCGAACTGCCGCCAGTTGATGGTCCAGCCCGTCGCCTTCTCCAGGAGCTTGTCGGCCATGGCGACGCGCCAGGGAACGACCATGTCCTGGTAGGCGATGGTGACCTCCTTGTCCGCCGCCCGGGCTCCGGTGGCCGACACCATGGCGAGGACCAGGCCCGCCGCAACACCGCTGAAGAACCGCCGCATGTCTCGTTCTCCCTGGTTGGTGACGTGTGCTCTTCCGTGCCGCGTCAGGACGCCTCCCCCAGCACCCGGCGCAGCAGGGTCCCCATCCGTTCGACCTCCGCCTCGGTCATGACGAAGGCCGGGGCGAGGATCAGGCAGTCGCCGGTCGCCTTGACGTGCAGGCCGGCGTCGAACAGCGCCTTCTGGACGCGGTGGCCGCGCAGGCCAGGCTTGCCGTCCTTGACCGCGAGGTCGATGCCGCCCAGCAGGCCGTAGCCGCGGATGTCGGTGACGAGCGGCAGGTCCCCCAGGCCGAACAGCATCTCCAGGAACGCCGGCGACAGGCGCGCGCCCTGCTCGAACAGGCCGCCCCGCTCGTAGAGATCGAGCGCCGCCAGCGACGCCGCGCAGGCCGCGGGGTGGGCCGACCAGGTGTAGCCGTGGAAGAACTCCACGCCGTCGTCCGCCGCCGCCTCGACGATGGTGTCGTGGATGGCGCGGCGCACCGCCACCGCCCCCATGGGCTGGGCGCCGTTGGTGATCGCCTTGGCCATGGTGATGACGTCCGGCACCACGCCGAAGCTGTCGGCGGCGAACGGCTTGCCGGTGCGCCCGAAGCCGCAGATCACCTCGTCGAACACCAGGAGGATGCCGTGGGCGTCGCAGATCTCGCGCAGCCGCTCCAGGTAGCCGCGCGGCGGCACCAGCACGCCGGTCGAGCCGGCGATCGGCTCGACCACGCAGGCGGCGATGGTGTCGGCGCCGTAGAGCGCCACGGCGCGCTGCAGGTCCTCGGCGAGCTCCGCCCCGACCGGCGGCATGCCCTTGACGAAGCGGGTCTCGGGCAGCCAGGTGTGGCGCATGTGGACGGCGGCCGGCAGGCCGAAGCCGAAGGTCTGGCGGT
The DNA here is from genome assembly GCF_051225715.1 of Azospirillum sp. ST 5-10. Taxonomy (NCBI): domain Bacteria; kingdom Pseudomonadati; phylum Pseudomonadota; class Alphaproteobacteria; order Rhodospirillales; family Azospirillaceae; genus Azospirillum; species Azospirillum sp. ST 5-10. The sequence continues at coordinate 59,121 of NZ_JBPJSP010000027.1, read as the reverse complement.
TGCGCACCATGCCGCTGAGCGCCACGCCGCCGAAATTGACGCCGTGGTAGGCGCGCTCGCGCGACACGAACAGGGTGCGCTGCCCCTGGCCGCTGGCGCGGTGGTAGGCCAGCGCGATCTTCATGGCGGTGTCCACCGCCTCCGACCCGGAATTGACGAAGAACACGCGGTCGAGCCCGCGCGGCAGCAGCCGGCTCAGCCGCTCCGCCAGCGCGAAGGCGCCGGGATGGCCGCGGGTGAAGCTGGAGGTGTAGTCCAGCTCGAGGAGCTGGCGGTGCACGGCGTCGGCGATCTCGCGGCGGCCGTGTCCGGCCGGCGTGGTGAACAGGCCGGAGCAGCCGTCGAGGACCGGCCGCCCGGCGGGGTCGTAATAGTGGACCCCTTCGGCCCGCACGACCATCTTCGGGTCGCGCTTGAAGTCGCGGTTGGCGGTGAAGGGCATCCAGTGCTGGTCGAGGGAAACCCCGTCGGCGGCGGGGCGCTGGGCGGCCCTGGTCGCGGGGCCGGCAAGGGTCGTGGTGGACGGCATGGGTCGTAACCTCCCCTCCATGTTCCGGCCAGTGTGACGGAGGCGGCGGCGGCGGGTAGATCCAGTTCGGGGAAAAGCATGGGTCCAAAGTCGGATCCGTGCCGTCCGCGTCTCGGAATCCGAGCGGCGGGAGTCCGGATTCCGATGGCGGGCGGCGGACGCGCCGTGCCAAGCTGGGGCCCGCGAACCGCCGGAGCTCACCCATGGACCCTGCCGCCCTGTTGCCGACCTTGGCGCTGGCCGCCGTCGCGGTGGCGCTCGGCGGCTTCGTCAAGGGGGCGCTCGGCATCGGCCTGCCGCTGGTGTCGGTGCCGGTGATGGCGCTGGTCATGCCGGTGCACCAGGCGGTCGGGCTGATCGTCGTGCCGGTGATCGTCACCAACGTCTGGCAGTCGCTCCAGGGCGGGCACGCGCGCCAGGTGGTGCGGCGCTTCTGGCCGCTGATGGCGGCGCTGGTGGCGACCATCCTGGTGACCGGACGGGCCATGGTGGCGCTCGATCCCGCCGTGCTGAACCCGGTGCTGGGGGTGGCGGTGATCCTGGCCGCCCTGCCGATCCTGGTGGAGGTGGTGCCGACCGTCCCGGCGCGGGCCGAGCGCTGGGCGGGGCCGCTGGTGGGCTGCATCGCCGGCGGGCTGGGCGGCCTGTCGTCGTTCTTCGGGCCGCCGATCGCCATCTACCTGCTCAGCCTGAAGCTGACGAAGGACGTGTTCGTCGCCGCCGTGGCGCTGCTCTACCTCAGCGGCATGCTGGGCCTGCTGGTGGCGCTGGCCGCCAGCCGGGTGCTCGACGCGCCGCTGCTGGCCGCCTCGGCCCTCTCGCTGCCGCCGGCCGCCGCCGGCATGGCGGCCGGCACCTGGCTGCGCCGCCGCATCGACCAGGAGCGGTTCCGCAAGCTGGTCGCCGGCGTCCTCATCCTCATCGGCCTGTCCTTCGCCTGGCGGTCCTTCGCCTGACGCCGTTCGCCCGACGCCGTTCGCCCGACGCCGTTCGCCCGCCCCCTTTCGCCCACCCCCTTTCGCTCGGTGGCCCCATTGCGCCGCATCACGGCGCCCCTACGTATAGCGCCGTGAAAACTGCGTGCGGAGGGGATGCGTGACCGTCGTCGAGCTCGTGGCCGGCCTCGTGCTGCTTCTGGTGGGCGGCGAGGCCCTGGTGAAGGGGAGCGTCGGCGTGGCGACGCGTCTGGGGGTCTCGCCGCTGCTGATCGGCCTGACCCTGGTGGGCTTCGGGACATCGACGCCGGAGCTGGTGACCAGCCTGCGGGCCGCCCAGCTGGGGGCGCCGGGGATCGCCATCGGCAACGTGGTCGGCTCCAACATCGCCAACGTGCTGCTGATCCTCGGCATGGCGGCGCTGCTGCTGCCGATGGCGACGTCGAAGGACGCGTTCCGGCGCGACGGCACGGTGCTGATGGGCGCCTCGATGCTGCTGCTGCCGGTGGCGCTGCTGGGCGTCGTCGACCGCTGGGTCGGCCTGCTCTTCCTCGTGCTGCTGTTCGCCTACACCGTTCACACCTACCGCAGCGAGCGCCGGCCCGACGCCGGCGTGCCGGGCGACGCGCCGGCCGCCGGCATGCCGGTCTGGCTGGGCGGCGCCATCGCCCTCGCCGGCATCGCCGCGGTGGTCTTCGGCGCCGACCTGCTGGTGGGCGCCGCCATGGTGCTGGCCCGCGCCGCCGGCGTGTCGGAGACGGTGATCGGCCTGACCCTGGTGGCGGTGGGCACCTCGCTGCCGGAGCTGGCGACCTCCGTCATGGCGGCGCTGCGCCGCCAGAGCGACGTCGCCTTCGGCAACATCGTCGGCTCCAACATCTTCAACATCCTCGGCATCCTCGGCGTGACCGCGGCGGTGAGCCCGATCCCGGTGCCGCCCGAGATCGCCGGCTTCGACATCTGGGCGATGCTGGCGGCGGCCCTGCTGCTGGTCGGCTTCGCCGTCACCGGCTGGCGCATCTCGCGCTGGGAGGGGGCGGCCTTCCTGGCCGCCTACCTCGCCTACGTCGCGGTGCAGGTGTCACCCGGCGCCCGGGCGACGCTCGGCATCGCCTGACGACGCCTGCGCTCCGGCCCGCGCGACGGCCCGGCCCCCTCACCACCGGGCCCCCTCACCACCGGTAGGTCAGGGTGGCGAGGATCTGGCGGCGGTTGCCGTAGAACACGGTGTCCTCGTAGAAGCCCGGCGTCTCGTACACCGTGTCGGTCAGGTTGGTGGCGTTGACGGCGATGCTGGCTCCGGCGAGGTCCGGCCGCAGCGCACCGAGGTCGTAGCGCAGCGCGGCGTCGAACAGGGTGTAGTCGGACACCTTGACCGTGTTCGAGGCGTTGTAGGAGCCGCCGACGTAGCGCACGCCGGCCCCCAGGCCGAGCCCGCGCAGGGGGCCGGAGGCGAAGGTGTAGTCGGCCCACAGCGCCGCCGTGTGGCGCGGCACCGCGGACGGCGTCAGGCCGACATTGCTGGCGGCGGAGCCGGCGGCCGGGTTGTCCTCGGTGATCTCCGCGTCGGTGAAGGCGTAGGAGGCGACCAGGCTCAGCTCCTCCGTCACGTCCATCTTGCCCTCCACCTCGACGCCGCGGCTGCGCACCTCGCCCTCCTGCACGGAGAAGCCGGAGTAGAGCGGGTCGTTGGTGACGACGTTGCGCTGCGTCAGGTGGTACAGGGACACCGTGACGACGCTGGTCCAGCCGGCCGGCTGGTATTTCAGGCCGACCTCGTACTGGGTGCCGGTGGTCGGCTTGAACATGCCGCCGCCGCGCTCGGGGGCGTAGGTGCCGCTGGTGGGCTGGAACGAGGTGGCGACGCTGGCGTAGGGCGCCAGCCCGTTGTCGAACAGGTGGACCACGCCGGCGCGGCCGGTGAACTCGTGGTCGCTCGACGACTGCTTCGTGCCGGCGAGATAGTCGGTCTCCTCGTTCCTCACCCAGTCGTGGCGGCCGCCCAGGGTCACCACCCAGCGCCCGAAGCGGAGCTGGTCCTGCAGGTAGACGCCGACCTGGTCGACGGAGCTCTTGGCGTCGACCCAGGGATCGCCGAACACGAAGTCGGTGACGCCGTAGACCGGATCGAAGATGTCGATGACGGCCTCGTTCAGCGAGTTCCGCCGCGATTCCTTGCCCCAGTAGGTGCCGTAATCGACGCCGGCGAGCAGCGCATGGGCGACCGGCCCGGTGGCGACCCGGCCCTCGACGGCGGTGTCGATCAGGATGCTGCGGGTCTCCTTGGGGCGCTCCTGGATGCCGATGGGATAGTATCGGCCGTCCACCAGCGACACCGGCCAGGTGTTGGGATAGGCGGAGCGGAAGTCGGCGTCGGTGTGCAGGTAGCGGGCGTTCTGACGCACGCTCCAGTCGTCGGAGAAGGCGTGCTCGACCTCGTAGCCGATGGACTCGTTGCGGACGTTCCACTCGGACAGGCCGGGCTCGCCGAAATAGACGTCGGTGCCGATCCGGCCCTTGGGGTTGTCGTAGAGGCTGCCGACCATCGGGATGCTCTGCTCGGCGCCGCTCAGGGTCAGGTCGAGATAGCTGGCCAGCAGCGTCAGCCGGGTGCGGTCGGTGGGCCGGACGGTGAGCGCCGGGGCGACGTAGACGCGGTCGTCGGGCGCGTGGTCGATCTGGGTCCCGGAATCGCGGCCGAGCGCGGTCAGCCGGTACAGCCAGCGCCCCTCGCCGTCGAGCGGCCCGCCGAGGTCGGCCGCCGCCTGGCGGCGGTCGAAGCTACCGCCCTGGAGCTGGATCTCGTGCAGCGGCGTCTCGGTCGGCCGCTTGGTGGTGAGGTTGACCAGGCCGCCCGGCGTCGCCTGGCCGAAGAGGACCGACGACGGTCCCTTCAGCACGTCGATGCGGTCCAGGCCGTAGGGCTCGACCGTCGTGTCGTACGGGTTGAAGCTGGCGCGCAGGCCGTCGCGGTAGAGGCTGAACAGCCCGCTGTCGCGGAAGCCGCGCATGTAGACGTCGGGCGCCCCGGGGCCGCCGGGATAGTCGACCACCCGCACGCCCGGCGTGTAGGCGAGCGCGTCGTTGAGGTCGTCGGCGCCGCGCCGCTCCAGTTCCTTGGCGGTGACCACCGACACCGACTGCGGGATCTCCAGCAGCGGCGTGTCGGTCTTGGTGCCGGTGGCGCTGGCCCCGGCGACGTAGTCGTCGGCGGCGCCCCGGCCGCCACGCGGGCCCCCCTGCCCTTCCACCGTCACCGGGTCGAGGGTCATCGCCCCGTCGGTCGGCCGCAGCAGGGTCACCGACGCCGGGCCGGTGAAGCGCCAGGCGATGCCGGTGTCGGCCAGCACCGTCCGCAGCGCCTCCTCGGGCGTGGCGGTGGCGCGCAGGCCGGCGCTCTGCCGGCCGGCGACGGTGTCGGGCGCGTAGGCGATCTGCAGGCGCGCCTGGCGGCCGAGCGCGGCCAGCACGTCGGCCAGCGGCCCCGCCGGAATGTCGAAGCCGACCCGGCGCGCCGTCGCGACGGCGGGGCCGTCCTGCGGCCCGTCCTGCGCCCGGGCCGCCGGCAGCAGCCCGCCCGCCAGCACCGCCCCCAGGCACGCCGCCACCACCACCCGGCCGGCGGATGCCCCGCCGACCGCACCCTGTCCGAACCCCATGCCGCCCCCTTGGTCTTCCGATCGTCCGGCGTCGCGTTTGCGTGTGCGACGCATTCTCAAGGTCCAGGACGGACGAGGGGGGCAGGTTTCAACAGCGGCGGCAAAAAAAGTCGCTCAGCCCGCGTCGACCAGCAGCAGCCAGCCGGCGAGCCGCCGCACGCGGCCGCCGTAGGGCTGCACGGCGGCGCGCAGGGCCGCCTCCGGCTGCCGCAGGTCGAAGACGCCGCTGACCGGGCGGCGGCCGAAGTCGGCGTCGAGGACGAGGATGCGGCCGGCGTACCAGCGCTCCAGCTCGCCGGCGACGGCGGCGATCGGCCGGCGGTCGACCATCAGCATGCCGTCGCGCCAGGCGGCGACCTGGTCGGGGACCGTGCGGCCCTGCCGCACCCCGCCCTCGCCCGCCGCCAGCCAGTCGCCGGGGCCGAGCGACGGCGGGGCGGCGGCCGCGGCGGCGTCGGTGCCGGCGGCGATCTCGGCCAGGGCGTGGCCGCGGATCATCGACACCGACGCCGCGCCGTCCTGGTGCCGCAGCTCGAAGGCGGCGTCGGCCGTCTGCACCCGCAGCCGGCCGGCGCCGGCGGTGAGCGGCCGGTCGGGGTCCGTGCGCGCCTCGACGTAGGCCATGCCGTCCAGCATGTCGAGCCGCCCGCCGCCGCCGTCCCGGGCGATCCGCACCACGCTGTCCGGGCCGAGCGTCACCCGGCTGCCGTCGCCGAGGGTGAGGTCGCGGAGTTCGGCGGTGCCCGTCACCGTGTCGCCGCGCAGGCCATGCAGCACCGGCGGCGCCAGCAGCAGGCCGCCGGCCCCGGCGGCCAGCGCGCCGGCCCCGGCGAGCACCGCCCGCCGCCCCGGCCGCCGGGCCGGGCGGCCGCGCGGCGCGGCGCCGGGGCTGGGCGGCAGGGCTCCGGCGACGCGCCACACCCGCTCCGCCTCGGCCCAGGCGGCGGCGTGGGCCGGGCTGCGGGCGCACCAGCGCCGCGCCTCCCGCTCGGTGTCGGCGGGGTGCGGCAGCGCCTTGGCGCGGATCACGGCCTCGATCGCCTCCTGCCAGAGCGCGTCGCCGGCCGGCGGTGTCGCGGGATGGTGGGACACGGGGGGATCAGGCCTCCGGAGCCTCGTTCAGCGCCTGGCGCAGCGCGGCGTAGCCGTCGTGGATCATACGCCACACCACGGTCACCGACACCCCCAGCTCGCGGGCGATCTCGGTCTGGGTGCGGCCGCCCAGGCGGTGCATCTCGAAGGCGCGGCGGGTGCGTTCCGGCAGCGCCGCGATGGCCGCCATGGCGCGGGCCAGCTCCTCGCGGTCGGCGGCGGCGGTTTCCGGCGAGGGCGCCGGGGCGGGCAGGCCCGCCAGCACCGCGTCGCCGTCGGCGGCCGGCCGGGCGACCCGGCCGTGGCGGTGGTGGTCGATCGCCAGGCGGGCCGCCGTGGTGAAGAGATAGGCGCCGGCGTCCTTGACCTCCACGGCCGCCGGCGCCCCGCGCATCAGCCGCATGAAGCACTCCTGGACCAGGTCGGCGGCGTCCTCGCGGCAGGGCACGCGGCGGCACAGGTAGCGCATGAGGTCGTCGCGGTACCGCCGGAACAGCCCGTTGACGTCGAGCGTAGCCACCACCGTCGCGCCCCCTGCCGTTCGCCCCGCCTGCAGCGGCCAGCCTTAGCCGACTTGCGAATAATTCGCAATAGCGACGGCGGGGTTCGCCCGGGCGGCCGTCAGGCGCCGCCGTCGTCGAGTCCGGCGCGGCGGTGGGCGGCCCTGGCCAGGACCGACCAGTCCCTGTCCGCCCACCCCTGCTCGATCGCCGCGCGCATGGTCTCGCGGACGACCTCGGCGGCGGGCAGCGCGGCGCGCTTGGCGTCGGCGGCGTCGAGCGCCAGGGTGACGTCCTTGAGGCCGAGGGTGAGCGTGAAGCCCGGCTCGTAGCGGCCGGCGGCGATGAAGCCGCCGTAGCGCTGGTAGCTCGGGCTGGCGAACAGCGTGTTGGTGACGATGTCGAGGAAGTCGGCCGCCTTCAGGCCGTAGCTCTCGGTCAGCGCGGTCGCCTCGCCCATCGCCTCGATGGCCAGCGCGATCATCAGGTTGCCGGCGATCTTGGCGATGTTGGCGCGCTTGGGGTCCGTGCCGAGGCGCCACGTCGCCCTGCCCATGGCGTCGAGCAGCGGCTGGACCGTGGCAACGGCGGCGTCGTCGCCGGCGACGACGATGTTCAGTTCGGCCTTCGCCGCCACCGCCGGCACGCCGAACACGGGGGCGGCCACGTAGCCGAGGCCGGCGGCGCGGTGGCGCTCGTGCAGCTCGTCGGCGAGGGCCGGCGAGATCGTCGCCATCATGACGTGGACGCAGCCCGGGCGGGCGCGCGCCAGCGCCCCGGAGTCGAGGATCACGCCGCGCACCGCCGCGTCGTCGGACAGCATGGTCACCACGGCGTCGTTGTCGAAGGCCTTCGCCGGGTCGTCCAGGACCGTGACGTTCCGCAGCGCCTCCGCCGCCGTCCGGCTGCGGTTCCACACCGCCAGGCGGTGGCCGGCCGTGACCAGGTGCGGCGCCATCGCCGCGCCCATGCTGCCGATGCCGATAAAGCCGACGTCCATCTCTGCGCTCTCCTGAAGGTGAGGTAAGGTGAGGTTTGTCGGGTGCGGCGCCATCGCCGCGCGCCTACCGGGCGGGGCGCCCGGCGCCCGGCCACAGGCGCACGGCCAGGGCGGCCAGCGCGGCGGCGGTGGCGACGGCGGCGACGCCCGTCCAGCCCGAGGCCGCCAGCGCCTGGCTGCCGATCCCCGCGCCGGCCGCCATGCCGATGAACATGACCACCATCAGCACGGCGTTGAGCCGGCTGCGCGCCGCCGGGTCGATGCCGTAGACGATGGTCTGGTGGGCGATCAGCGACGCCTGGAACCCGAGATCGAAGCCGATGACGGCGGCGACGATGAGCCACAGGCGGGCGCCGGCCGGCAGCCAGGGCACCAGCGCCATCGCCGCGAACGACACCGCCACCAGGCCGGCGCCCAGGCGGGCCACCCGTTCGGGGCCGCGGCGGTCGGCGAGGCGGCCGGCCACCGGCGCGGCCAGGGCGCCGGCGGCGCCGGCCAGGCCGAACGCCCCCGCCACGGCCGGGCCGAGGTGGAAGGGGGCGCCGTGCAGCATCACCGCCAGGGTCGACCAGAACGCGCTGAAGCCGACGGCCAGCAGCCCCTGCGCGAGCGCCGCGCGGCGCAAGGCGCGGTGGCGGGTCCACAGCAGCGCCAGCGACCCCAGCAGGGCGCCGTAGCTCATGTCGGTGGTCGGCGCGAAGCGCGGCAGGCCCCGCCACAACGCCACCGCCAGGACGGCGGTGCCGGCGGCGGCGGCGGCGAACACGGCGCGCCAGCCGAAGGCCTCGGCGCCGACGCCGCTCACCACCCGCGACAGCAGGATGCCCAGCAGCAGCCCGGTCATCACCGTGCCGACCACCCGGCCGCGGTGCTCGGCGGGCGCCAGGGTGGCGGCGGCCGGCACGATGTCCTGGGCCAAGGTGGCCGCCAGCCCCACCAGCAGGCTCGCCGCCAGCAGCGGGCCCAGCGACGACGTGACGGCGGCCAGCAGCAGACCGGCGCTCAGCAGCGCGGCCTTGGCCACGATGATGCGGCGCCGGTCGTAACGGTCGCCCAGCGGCGCCAGCAGCAGCAGGCCCAGCGCGTAGCCGAACTGGGTCAAGGTCGGCACCCAGCCCATGGCGCGGTCGCCGGCGTGGAGGTCGGCCCCCAGCACCCCCAGCATGGGCTGGTTGTAGTAGATCGCCGCCACCGCCGAGCCCGCCCCGACGGCGAGCAGCAGGACGAGCGGGAGGGAAAGGTCCGTCGCGGCGGCGGCCGGCCTTCCATGCGTAACGGGAATGGCGTCCATGACGGCAGATCCTTGGGAATCCGGAACGGCACGGAGTATGGCCGCCGGATCGGGCGAATGGTAGTCGCCGCGGGCGCAGAATTGTTATACGCTTGACGTATGAGCCTGGAGTCCTTCGCCGCCGCCGGCGCCGACCGCATCGCCCTGCTGCAGACCTTCGTGCGCATCGTCGAGGCCGGCAGCCTGTCGGCGGCCGCGGCGCAGCTCGGCAGCACGCAGCCCACCGTCAGCCGCCGGCTGCAGGCGCTGGAGCGGGCGCTGGGCGTGCGGCTGCTGCAGCGCTCGACCCACGCCATGAAGCTGAGCGACGACGGCGCCCGCTGCTACGAGCGGGCGAAGGACCTGATCGCCGCCTGGCAGACGCTGGAGAGCGACGTGCGCGGCGCCGACGACGAGCCGGCCGGCGTGCTGCGGGTGGTGGCGCCGCACGCCTTCGGCCAGCAGCAGCTCATCGGTCCGCTGGCGGGCTACCTGCGGCGCTATCCGCGCATGACGGTGGAGTGGCTGCTGCACGACCGCATGCCGGACTTCGTCGCCGACGGCATCGACTGCGCCGTCCGGGTCGGCGAGGTGCACGATCCGTCCGTCGTGGCGGTCCGCCTGGGCGAGGTGGCGCGCATCGTCGTGGCCGCGCCGGAGGTCCTGGGCGGTGCTCCGCCGCCGACCCATCCGGCCGGTCTGGCGCGGCTGCCCTGGCTGGCGTTGCGGACCTTCTATCGCGACGAGGTGACGCTGACCCACATCGTCACTGGCGAGACGGTGCGCTTTCCCATCCGGCCGCGGCTCTCCACCGACGGGCTGTGGGCCCTGCGCAGCGCCGCGGTGCAGGGGGTCGGCGCCGGCATCGTCTCGACTTGGGCGCTGGGGGAGGATCTGGCGGCCGGCCGTCTGCTGCACCTGGCGCCGCAGTGGCGGGCGCCGCCGTTGCCGGTGCACCTGGTCTACCCGCCGGCGCGCTTCCAGCCGGCGCGGCTGCGCCGCTTCGTCGAATCCATGCGGGCCGTGCTGCCGGACGCCATCGCCACGCCGCACGGCTGACCGGCCGGCATCCCGGGCTGGCGCTTGGGCAGGACGCCACTCTCACCCATCTCTTCCTGGATGCGGGGGAACCCCCCATCCGAGCGTTGCCGAACCGGTCAGGAGGATGCAGTGACCGTCCGTGTGGATGAGTGCGGATCCCGATCCGGCATCGTGGCCGCGACCGGCGATCCCCTCAGCGACATCCTGGCCCTGGTGGGCGCCCGCTGCGTCCGGCCGGGCCGCTTGGCGGCGGGCGGGGCCTGGGCGCTGCGTTTTCCGCCGCCGCAGACGGTCAAGTTCATCGCCGTCGCCGCGGGCGGCTGCTGGCTCGCCACCGAGGGAGGAGCCGCGCCCCTGTTCCTGGCGTCCGGCGACGTCGTCATGCTGGCCGCCGGGCAGCCCTTCACGCTCGCCGGCGACCTGGCCGTGCCGCCGGCCGACGGTGCCCGGCTCTTCGCCGGCGCCCGCGACCACGTCGGCACGGTCGGCGACGGACGCGACGTCCTCGCCGTCGGCGGCCACGTCGTGCTGGACGCCGAGCGCGGCGGCCTGCTCGCCGAGCTGTTGCCGCCGGTGCTCCGGGTCCGCGGCGACGCGCCGGACGCGGCGAGCATGCGCTGGCTGCTCGACCAGCTCGTGACGGAGGCCGCCGCCGACCGGCCGGGCGCCGTGCTGGCGTCGGAACGGCTGGCGCAGCTCGTGCTCGTCCACGTCCTGCGCGCCCACCTCGCCGCCGGCGGACCGCCCGGCGGGGGATGGGTGGGCGCCCTGCGCGACCCCCGCATTGCCCGGGCGGTGCGCCTGATGCACCGCGAGCCGGGCCGGCCCTGGCGGCTCGGCGAGCTGGCGCGCGAGGCCGGCATGTCGCGGACGAGCTTCTCCCAGCGCTTCAAGGCGGCGACCGGGGTCGCTCCCCTCGCCTATCTGCTGAACTGGCGGGTGCGACTGGCCGAGCGCGCGCTCAGCGACGGCACGACGCCGGTGTCCGCCCTGGCCCTGTCGCTCGGCTACGCCTCCGAGAGCGCCTTCAGCGCCGCCTTCAAGCGGGTGGCCGGGGTGGCCCCCCGGCACTACCGCGCGCGCACCGCCGGGACCGGCCGTCCGGCGCAGGCCGTCCGGAGCGGGATCGCTCCAGGTGCTTCCACCTGGAGCGATCCCGCTCTAGATACAAATGTTTAGAGCAAGATCGCCGTTGGCCGGATCGGCCAGAGGCGATCTTGCTCAGGCCTGCGCCGTCGGGCGGACGACGATCTCGCCGACGTCGACGTCAGGCGGCTGGTCGATGGCGTAGGCGATGGCGCGGGCGACCGCATCGGGCGGCATCGCCATCCGGTCGCGCGCCGCTTCGAGCTGGGCCTTCACCGTCGGGCTGGTCACGCCGTCGGCGAAGTTCGTGCGGACGAAGCCGGGCGAGACGACGGTGACCCGCAAACGCTCGCCCGCCTCCTGCCGCAGGCCCTCGCAGATGGCGCGCACGGCGAACTTGGTGCCGGAATAGACGGCCTGGTTGGGCACGGTCTTGTGGCCGGCGGTCGACGCCACGGTGACGAAATGCCCGGCTCCCTGCTCGCGGAAGACCGGCAGCGCCGCGGCGATGCCGTAGAGGACGCCCTTGATGTTGACGTCGACCATCGCCTCCCAGTCCGCCACCCGCAGCTCGTCCAGCGGGGACACCGGCATGACGCCGGCGTTGCTGACGAGCACGTCGAGGCGGCCGAAGCGCCGGCGGGCGAGGTCGACGAGGGCGGCGAGGTCGTCGCGCCGCGTCACGTCGGTGGCCGCGTAGGCCGCCGCACCGCCGTCCCGCTCGATGCGGTCGGCGAGGGCCGCCAGGCGGTCCTCGCGGCGGGCGGCGAGCACGACCTTGGCGCCGTGCCGGGCGAGCCGGAGCGCCGTCGCCTCGCCGATGCCGCTGCTGGCGCCGGTGATGGCGACGACCTTGGGGTCCGATGGGGTGTTCATGGCCGGTCTCCGTTGGTTTCCCCGACCGTACGCCGGCGGCCCCGGATGAAGAATGCGCGGGCGTCCGCGAGATCCGCGCGATCGTCCGCAACCGGCCGGTCACGCGGCGACGCGCGTCCCCCGGGCGAGCCAGCGCACCAGCCCGGGCCGCGCGCCGGCGGCGGCCACCGCCAGCGCCGGCAGGCCGGGCAGCGCCTGCAGCCGCGCCGCGCCCTGCGCCAGCGCCACCTGCCCGGCGTAGGGCGCGCCGTCCGCGGCGGCACGGCCGTCGGCGATGGCGGCGGCGGCGCGGCGGGCGGAATCCAGGGCGATCGCCATGCCGTCGCCGCAGAAGCTGGGGATCACCGCGAGCTGGTCGCCGACCCGGTGCGGCCCCGTCCCGGCGCCGCGGTGCACCCAGCCATAGGGCAGCCCGGCCACCGCCAGCGGCCGGCGCCAGCGGGGTTCCCCGCCGGACAGGCGCACCGCCAGCAGGGCCGAGCCGGCCGCCGCGTGCCCGACCAGGGCCCGCCAGTCGCGGCCCAGGCGCGCGTAAGCCGCGGCGTCGACCACCAGGCACAGGTTGGCGCCGCCGTCGGCGGCCGGCTGCAGCCCGGCGTAGCCGCCGGCGAACAGGTGCACCTCGACATGGCCGTCCAGCGCCCGCCGCTGCGCCGGGGCGAGCGTCCAGTACTGCTTGAAGCCGATGCAGGAGGAGGCCGGCCGGCGGTGGCCGTGCAGGTCGTGCTTGCCGGTCGCCAGGACCGCCGCCGCCGCCGCGACCTCCGTGTCGCCGAGGCGGGCGCGCACGCCGGCTCCGTCCGCCTCCAGGCGCCGCACGGCGAGACCGCGGCGGACCTCGGCGCCGTGGCCGCGGGCGGCCGCCAGCAGCGCCTCGTCGAGGACGTCGCGGCCGAGCGCGAAGGCGGGGAACGGCAGCGCCGCGGCGGCGTCCCGCCGCCCATGGGCGAGGCGCACCCGCTCCACCGGCTGGGCGCCGAGAGCCGGCGGGTCGACGCCGAGCGCGCGCATCAGCGCCGCCGCCTCGCCGCTGAGGAACTCGCCGCACACCTTCTGGTGCGGCCCGGCGGTGCGCTCGGCCAGCAGCACGCGCCGGCCGGCGCCGGCCAGCCAGGCCGCCGCCGCCGCACCCGCCGGGCCGCCGCCGGCCACCAGCACGTCGGACACCACTGGGTCGGTCACCGGATGCGCCCGACGCACAGGCGGAAGGGAACGAACCACGCCACCCGCGCCGCCGCCCCCAGCCCGGCCCCGGCCAGCAGCCGGGTCCAGTCGTCGCGGGTGAAGGCGCGTGCCACCGACACCGGCGCGTCGTGCACCACGAGGCGGCTGACCGGCAGCACCGCCACCGCCGCGCGCACCGCCGCCAGCGGCACGGCGTGGCGGTGCAGGTCGTTGACGAACCAGCCGAGGCGCGCCCGCCCCTCCATCCAGCGCAGGAAGGCGACGAGCTGCCCGTCGTCCAGGTGGTGGGCGAAGAGCGAGCTGACGATCACGTCGGGCCGCTCGTCCTCCGGCAGGGCGAAGAGGTCAGCGGTGAGGTAGCGGATGGCCGGCCCGTCGGGCGCCGCCTCCCGCGCCGCACGCGCCGACCACGGGTTCAGGTCGACGCCGGTCAGCTCCACCGCGACGCCGCGCCGGGCCGCCCAGCGGTGGATGCGCCGCAGCATGTCGCCGTGGCCGGAGCCGGCGTCGAGCACCCGCAGCGGCGTCCCCCGGCCGTGGCGCGCCACCACCCGGTCGAGCCAGCGCAGCGTCGGCCGGTAGGCGCCGGTGGCGCGGTTGATCGCCTCGAGGTGGCGCAGGCAGGTGCGGAACTCGGCGTAGGCCACCGGCTCGGTGTCCATCAGCTCCGGCACCAGCCGCCGCCGGGGCAGGTCGAGGAAGGCCATGGCGGCGCCCTCAGGCGGCCATGCGGAAGGTCATGGTCTCGGCGGTCAGCCCCGGCCCGAAGGCCAGCGCGCAGCCAGCACCGTTGCCGCCGATGCCGGTGGCGCGGAAACGGTCGAGCATCCGCTTCAGCACGAACATGACGGTGGCCGAGGACATGTTGCCGAAGTCGCGCAGCACGGCGCGGGAGTCGGCCAGCCGCTCGCGGTCGAGCCCGGCCGCCTCCTCCACCGCGTCGAGGATCGAGCGGCCGCCGGGGTGCACGGCCCACAGCTCGACGTCGTCGACCCCGCGCCCGCCCAGGATGTCCGGCAAGGCCCCCGGCAGCCCGGCCGCCAGGGTGCCGGGCACCGCCCCGGAGAGGTGCATGTCGAACCCCTGGGAGCCGATCCGCCAGGTGATCTGCCCCGCCGCCTCGGGCATCACCACGGCGCGGAAGCCGTCGAGCGCGATCCCCTCGGGCTCTCCGCTCACCAGGGCGGCGGCGCAGCCGTCGCCGAAGATCAGGAAGCTGAGCACGGTCTCCAGGTCCGGGCTCTCCTGGAGGTGGAGCGTGCACAGCTCCAGGTTCACCACCAGCACCCGCGCCGCCGGCTCGGAGCGGACGACGTGACGGGCCAGCTTGAGCGCGTTCATCGCGGCGTAGCAGCCCATGAAGCCGACGATCGTGCGTTCCACCCCGCGGTCCAGGCCCAGCCGCTCGGCGAGCTGGAGGTCGAGGCCGGGGGCGTAGAAGCCGGTGCAGGACGCGACGATCAGGTGGGTGATCCCGGCCCGCTCCGCGGCGCCGAGGTCGAGCGCCCGCACCGCCGCCAGCGCCAGCTCCGGCGCCTCCTCCTCGTAGCGGCGCATGCGCGCGGCGGTGTCGGGGAAGGCGCCGCGGACGTAGAAGCCGCCGCGGTCGAAGCCGCCGTCGCCCGCCGCCTCGAACACCGACCAGCGCCGTTCGATGCCGCAGCGTTCGGCCATGCGGGCGAACAGGCGGCGGGCCCGCGGGTCGGGCAGCAGGGTCTGGGCGGTGACGACGAATTCGGCGTGGATGTCGTGGGATGGCACGGCCGTCCCGATGCGGTTGAGGTAGGCGGCCATGCCCGGCTCCGGCTGGTGGGTCTCACCCGCAGGCAACGCGCGGCGGCCGCCGAGGGTCCCTCACGACCGCTTGGCCGCCGCCTTCCGCCAGGGCCAGCGCCCCTCGATCTCCACCTCCAGCGAGAAGCTGAGGAAGGTGCGGATGACGACGATGAGGGCGAGGACGGCGAGGTTGCTCAGGGTCGGCTCGACGGCGACCGTGCCGATGATGTCGGCGGCGACCAGGAACTCCAGCCCCAGCAGGATGCCGCGCGCCAGGCTGGTGCGCAGCAGGTGGTAGGCCTCGCCCCACGCCACCCCGCGGCCGAGCTGCACCGCGAAGACCACCAGGGCGACGGCGGCGCCCAGCACGATCACCGCCACCCCCGCCCCCTCGATGACGGTGGAGATGGCGTGCAGGGCGGCGTCGAACCATTCCGGCGAGGCGGCCTCGGCGGCCGGGGCCAGGCTGTCCTCCATGGGGCTCCTCCGCGTCCGTTCCCATCGGCCAACGGGCGCCGCGCGGCGGGAGTTCCCCGGATCAGCCGGCGCCGTAGCGGCGCGCCGCCTCCAGGGTCAGCCCCTGCCCGACCGAGCCGAAGGTGTCGCCGGCGACGGTGCGGGCCTGCGGCAGCGGCGCGACGATGGCGGCGCGCACGTGCGGCAGCAGGGTGGAGCCGCCGGTCAGGAAGACGGCGTCGATGCGCCCGGGCGCCGTCCCGGCCATGGCGAGGCAGGCGTCGATGCGCTCGCCGATGCGGGCGGCGAGGCTCCGCGTCGCTTCCACCAGGTCGCGCGCCGCCAGCTCCGCCGTCCCGGCGTGGTCGGCGAAGTCGAGCGGCAGGGCGGCGCGGCCCTCGCCGGACAGGGCGATCTTGGCGCGCTCCACGTCCATCGCCAGGGCATGGCCGCGGCGCTGCTCCACCACGTCGATCAGCCGGCCGATCAGGTCCGGCCGGGCGCTGTCGCGGTGCAGGCGCTGCAGCTCGGCCAGCGCCTTGCCGGTGTAGAGGAAGTTGATCTTGGCCCAGGTGGCGAGGTCGAGGAACGGCCCCTTCGGCGCCACCAGCCCGGACCGCTTCATCGGGCTGCCGTAGCCGAGGTGCGGCATCACCGTGGCGATCGACAGGTCGCGGTCGAAGTCGGTGCCGCCGACGCGGATGCCGTCGTTGGCCAGGATGTCGGTGGCCCGCTCCGTGCGGGCGCGGCGCTCCGGGCCGAGGCGGACGATGGAGAAGTCGGAGGTGCCGCCGCCGATGTCGGCGATCAGCGCCAGCTCCTCGCGCTCCACCTGGCGCTCGTAGTCGAGGGCGGCGGCGATCGGCTCGTACTGGAAGGAGACCTCGGCGAAGCCGACGGCGCGGGCGATGTCCGCCAGCGCCGCCTCGGCCGCGGCGTCGGCCTCCGGGTCGCCGTCGACGAAGTGCACCGGGCGGCCGTGCACCACCGTCTCCAGGGGGCCGCCGGCGGCGGCCTCGCCGCGCCGGCGCACCTCGGCGAGGAAGGTGGCGATCACCGTGCGGAAGGCGATGCGGCGGCCGTTGAGCGGGGTGTCCGCGTCGATCAGGTCGGTGCCGAGCGCCGACTTGATGGAGCGCATGAGCCGCCCCTCCTCCCCCGCCACGTAGGCGTCGACGGCGGCCCGCCCGAAGACGGTGGCGCCGCTCTCGAAATCGAAGAAGAGGGCGCTCGGCAGGGTCGTGTGGCCGCCCTCCAGCGGCAGCAGCCGGGCGTCGGCGCCCGCCGCGGCGGCGCCGAGCGTCGTGTTGGACGTGCCGAAGTCGAGGCCGCAGGCCGCCATGCTGTCCTCCCCGCGTGCAAAGGGGGCGAGCCTATAGCGGGGATCGGCGGCGGGATCAATCTTTCCTCGCGCCGCGCCGGACCGTTCTTCCGGCCGGCCGGCACTGACAGAGATGGATCGCGGTACTAGATAAGGGTCACCCCGGAGGAGGACCCCCATGCGGCGATGGACGATCCCAGCCCTGATCCTCGCCCTCGCCCTCGTCCTCGGCGGCCATTACGGGCGGGACCTTTGGCCGGCGGCCGACACGGCCGGCGCCCCGCCGCGCCGGGACGTCGCGGAGGTGGTGACGGTCGAACCGGCGGCGCTCGGCACGGTCACCGAGCGGATCGAGGCGGTCGGCACGGCGTTGGCGCGGGAGTCGGTGATCATCACCGCCCAGGCCCAGGGCGAGGTGCGCGAGGTCGCCTTCGACGACGGCGCCCGGGTGGAGCGCGGCCAGGTGCTGGCCCGTCTCGACGCCGAGATCCAGGAGGCCGAGCTGGCCTCGGCGCGCGCCGAGCTGGTGCAGGCCGAGCGCGCCCACGAGCGGGCGCGGGCGCTGCGGGCCCGCGGCGCCACCTCGGTCGCCCTGCTCGACGAGGCACTGGCCGCCCGCGCCTCGGCGCAGGCGCAGGTGGCGTTGGCCGAGGCGCGGCTGGAGCGCCGCACGGTCGCCGCCCCCTTCTCCGGCGTGCTCAGCTTCCGCCGCATCAGCCCCGGCGCCTTCGTCAGCCCCGGCGACGCCATCGCCACCCTGGTCGACCTGTCCGAGGTCGACGTCGACTTCCGCGTGCCCGAGGACCATCTCGGCCGCCTCGCCCCCGGCCAGACCGTGCGGGCGGCCAGCCGCGCCTACCCGGGGCGCGTCTTCACCGGCCGCGTCAAGGACGTCGACACGCAGATCGACCCGCTGACCCGCCAGGCGGTGGTGCGCGCCACCATCGCCAACGCCGACGCCGCCCTGCGGCCGGGCATGCTGATCGAGGTCGACCTGCTGCTGGGCACGCGCGAGGCCGTGGTGCTGCCCGACACCGCCATCGTCCCCGTCGGCCCCTCCACCTACGTGTTCGTCGTCGACGGCGACGGCCGGGCGCAGCGCCGCGCCGTGGAGATCGGGCAGCGCGAGACGGGCCGCGTCGAGATCGTCTCCGGCGTCGCGCCCGGCGAGCGGGTGGTGATCGAGGGGGCGGCCAAGCTGTCGGACGGCGACCGGCTCGACGCCCGGCCCCTGTCGCAGTCGCCGGTGGCGACCCTGCTGGGGGCGGACAAGGGCACCGAACCCGGCCGCGCGGTGCGGCGATGACGCTCTCGGAACTGGCGGTCCGCCGGCCGCTCGGGGCGCTGGTCCTCAACCTGCTGCTGGTGGTGTTCGGCCTGGTGGCGCTCGACCGGCTGTCGGTGCGCGAGGCGCCCGACATCAACCCGCCCGTGGTCACCGTGCGCACCACCTACACCGGCGCCTCGGCCGAGGTGGTCGAGGCCCGCGTCTCCCGCGTCATCGAGGACCACCTCGCCGGCATCGAGGCGATCAGGAGCATCTCCTCCAGCAGCTCCGACGGCCGCTCCAACGTGCGGGTGGAGTTCGAGCTGGGGCGCGACATCGACGCCGCCGCCAACGACGTGCGCGACCGCGTCAGCCGGGCGCTGCGCGAGCTGCCGGAGGGCATCGACGCCCCGGAGGTCGCCAAGGTCGACGAGAACGCCGACGAGGCGATGTGGCTGTCGCTGCGCAGCGACAGCCTCGACCCGCTGGCGCTGACCGACCTGGTCGAGCGGCTGGTGGTCGACCGGCTGACCGCCATCGACGGCGTCGGCCGCGTCAACCTGGGCGGCGAGAAGCGGCCGGCGCTCAGGGTGTGGCTCGACCGCGGCGCCATGGCGGCGCGCGGCGTCACCGCCGGCGACGTCGAGGAGGCCCTGCGGCGCGAGAACCTGGAGCTGCCCGCCGGCCGCCTGGAATCGGCGACCCGCAACCTCACCATGCGCATGCAGCGCTCCTACGCCGACCCCGGGCAGTTCGCCCGCCTGCCTGTGGCGATGCGGGACGGCGCCACCGTGCGCCTGGGCGAGGTGGCGCAGGTGGAGGTGGGGCCGGAGGAGCAGAACGTGCTCTACCGCGCCAACGGCCGCACCACCGTCGGCCTCGGCATCGTCGTGCAGAGCCGCGCCAACGTGCTGGAGGTGGCGCGCGCCGTGCGCGCCGAGCTCGACCGCATCGTCGACGAGCTGCCGGGCGGCCTCAGCATCGGCGTCAGCTACGACAGTTCGGTGTTCGTGGAGAGCGCGCTCGAGGAGGTGCTGAGCACGCTCGTCATCGCCGTCGTGCTGGTGGTGGCGGTGATCCTGCTGTTCCTGGGCAGCGGCCGCGCCACCCTGATCCCGGCGCTGACCATCCCGGTGTCGCTGGTCGGCGGGCTGGCGGTGGTCCATCTCTTCGGCTTCTCCATCAACATCCTGACCCTGCTCGCCTTCGTGCTGGCGACCGGCCTGGTGGTCGACGACGCCATCGTCGTCCTGGAGAACATCTGGCGGCGCATCGAGGGCGGCGAGGCGCCGGCCGAGGCGGCCGAGCGCGGCGGCCGGCAGGTGTTCTTCGCCGTGGTGGCGACCACCGCCGTGCTGGTGGCGGTGTTCGCGCCGATCGGCCTGCAGCGGGGCGAGACCGGGCGCCTGTTCGTCGAGTTCGCGCTGACCATCGCCGGCACGGTGGCGGTGTCCAGCCTCGCCGCCCTGACCCTGGTGCCGGCGCTCTCGGTCTGGCTGCTGCGCCGGCGCGCCGAGCCCGGCCGCTTCCAGGCCGGCGTCGACCGCGCCTTCGCGGCGCTGGAGCGGCGCTACCGCGCCCTGGTGACGGCGGTGGTCGACCGCCGCGCCCTGGCCCTGGCGGGATTCGCGCTGACCGCCGCCCTCGCCGCCGTCCTCTACCGCGGCCTGCCCCAGGAGCTGGTGCCGCCCGAGGACCGCGGCGGCCTGTACGTCATGCTCGATCCCGGGCTCGGCGCCGGGTTCGCGTACTCCGCCGGCTACCTCGACGTCCTGGAGGACCGGCTGCTGGCGTACGTCGAGGAGGGGACGGTCGAGAACGTCCTCGCCGTGCTCGGCGGCTGGCGGGCCGAGCCGCGCGCCATCGTCGGCTTGGCGGACTGGAAGGACCGGGACAAGAGCCAGCAGGAGCTGGAGCACGAGCTGTCGGCCTTCGTGCGGTCGCTGCCCGGCACCTCCGGCTTCGCCCGCGGCCGGCCGCCGCTGGGCCGCCAGGGCGGCAGCCGGCCGGTGCAGTTCGTCATCGGCGGCCCGACCTACGAGGACCTGGCGGTGTGGCGCGACCGCATCCTGGAGCGGGCCGAGGAGAATCCCGGCCTGGTCGGCGTCGACGCCGACTACGAGGAGCGCCGGCCGCAGATCGCCGTGGCCATCGACCGCGAGCGGGCGGCCGAGCTGGGCGTGCCGGTGGAGGCGGTGGGCGCGACCCTGCAGACCCTGTTCGGCTCGCGCAACGTCACCACCTTCCTCGACCGCGGCGAGGAGTACGAGGTGGTGCTCCAGCTGCGCGGCGAGGACCGGGCGACGCCGCGCGACCTCGCCAACGTGTATGTGCGCTCCGCCACCACCGGGGCGACCATCCCGCTGTCCAACCTGGTCACCCTGACCGAGGAGGCCGGGGCGGATTCGCTCAACCGCTACAACCGCATGCGGGCGGTCACCATTTCCGCCGGGCTGGCGCCCGGCTACAGCCTCGGCGAGGCGCTGGCCTTCCTGCAGGAGGCCGCCCGCGCCGAGCTGCCGGACGGGGCGGCGCGCCTCGACACCCGCGGCGAGGCGCGGGAGTTCCTGGAGGCGCGCGACGAGGGGTTCCTCACCTTCGGCCTGGCGCTGCTGATCGTCTTCCTGGTGCTGACGGCGCAGTTCGAGAGCCTGCGCCTGCCCGCCGGCATCATGCTGACGGTGCCGCTGGCGGTGACCGGCGCGCTCGCCGGCTTGCTGGCGGCGGGGATGAGCCTCAACCTCTACAGCCAGATCGGCCTGATCATGCTGGTCGGCATCGCCGCCAAGAACGGCATCCTGATGCTGGAGTTCGCCTCCCAGCTCGAGGACGAGGGGATGGCCCCCCGCGCCGCGGCGATCGAGGCGGCGGTCGTGCGCCTGCGCCCGGTGCTGATGACGGCGCTGTCCACCGCCGCCGGCGCGGTGCCGCTGGTGCTGTCCAGCGGCGCCGGCGCGGAGGCGCGGGCGGTGATCGGCGTCGTCGTCCTCGCCGGCATCGGCGTCGCGACGCTGCTGACCCTGGTGCTGCTGCCGGCGGTCTACCCCCTGCTGCGCTCCCATGGCCCGGTTCCGGCGGCACCGCCGGCGGCGGAGCCCGGCGGACCGTAACGGTCCGTTACAAAAATGGCCTTCCCCGGACATCCACCGGCAAAGAACCGGCGGCATCCTCCTGTGTGCGGCACGTCGCCGCCCACAGGAGGATGCACCATGCGTACGTCGATCCTTGCCGTCACCGTCGCCGCGCTGATCGCCTCGGCGGCCCCCGCCCTGGCGCAGCCGCCGCGCCCCGACGGGATCCCGCCGCACGCCGCGCATCAGGAGCGGCACGATGCCCGCCCGGGCGGCCGCCACGACCACGCTCCGCCGCCCCGCCACGTCGCCGTGCCGGCGGCCTTCCACCACCGCCATCCGCCGCCCCGCGGGCATCACTGGATCCGCCACGGGCGGGACGCCGTCCTCGTGCTCGACCGGACCGGGGTGATCGTCCGGGTGGTCTACGGCGCCTTCCGCTGAACGCCGGCGCCGGCTCCGGTAAGCAGAGTGGTGTTGGTCACGCCACGTTTGCCCCCACCCCGACCCTCCCCCGCTTCGCAGGGGAGGGAGTTTGGTCGCCCTCCCTTGCGAAGCGGGGGAGGGAGAGGACCCGCGGCGAAGTCGTGGGGAGGGTGGGGGCAACCGTGGCGAATCCGGGCAAAGCTGCTTAGCCCTCGAGGAACTCGATGGGTCCGTCGAGCAGGAACAGGCACAGGCACGGACCGTCCGGGTCGGCGACGGCGTGGTGGTCGGTGTCGGCCGCGTACACCGCCACGTCGCCGACCCGGAAGCGCCCGTACTCGTCGGCGAAGGCGCCCTCCAGCACCAGCAGCATCTCCTCGTCGCTGTGGCGGTGCGGCGGGACCGGCCGTCCGGCCGCCATGCGCAAGAGGCAGACGCTGGTGCCGTCGCGGGCGACCGACCACTGCGAGAGGTCGACGCCGGGCGACACCGGCGTCCAGGCGAACCCCGCGAGCGGACCGCCCAGGCGGCCGCGCAGCGGTTCGGGGATGGCGGGGTCGTGCCGGGGTGCCGGCGCGGCGCGGCGCGGCGGGCGGGGGGCCGCGTCGAGGCGGGCGAGCACCGCGTCCAGGCCGCCCTCGGCGAGGTCCGCCGCCGGCAGCTCGTCCAGCCAGCGGCCGCACGTCTCCTCGAAGGCGGCGGCGCGGCGCCGGCAGGCCGGGCAGTAGGCCAGGTGCGTCGCCACCAGGAGCGCCTTCACCTCGCCGAGCGCGCCCGATGCGTAGGCCAGCAGATGATGGTCGGTGGGGTGGTGCGAAGGACCGGTCACACCTGCTCCTCTATGGTACGCCGGAGATGGGCCAGAGCCGCCCGCACGCGCGTCTTCACGGTGCCGAGCGGGATGTCCCGTTCGGCGGCGATGGCGGAGTGCGACTTGTCCTCGAAATACGCGAGGCGCAGGACGTCGGATTGCGGCAGCGGCAGGGTTTTCAGGGCGCGGCCGAGACGGGCCGCCTCCTGCGCCGCGGCGACCGCGGCGTCGGCGGCGGGCGGCGGCTCGGGCGCCAGGGCGGGGTCCTGCGGGTCGAACTCCGGCCGGGCCTCGCGCCGCAGCCGGTCGATCCGCCGGTTGCGGGCGATGGCGAAGATCCAGGTGGAGGCGGCGGCCAGGGCGGGATCGTAGGTCTCCGCCCGCTCCCACACCGTCAGCATCACCTCCTGCGCCAGCTCTTCCGCGGCGGCCGGGTCGAGGCCCGCGCGCATGCCGTAGCTCTTCACCCGCGGCGCGAAGTGCCGGTAGAGCGCCACGAACGCCGCGCGGTCGCGGCCCTGCGCCACGGCCCGGAGCCATTCCGCCGGCACCGACGCCGGCGGGCCGCTGCTGTCCGTCGGTTCCATGACGCTCCGCCGCCTCTGTGACGCCGCCGAGGGTACGGTCCCGGACCGGCCCGGGCAAGCGACATCGCCTCCGCCCCGTTCCGCCGCCGCTGCCGGTCAGGTCCGCTCCAGCAGGGTCGCCAGCCCGAGCCCGCCGCCGATGCCGAGGGTGGCGAGGCCGCGCCGGGCCGGGCCGGCCGTCATCTCGCTGAACAGGCGGGTCACCAGGATGGCGCCCGAGGCGCCGAACGGGTGACCGAGCGCCAGCGCGCCGCCGGCGACGCACACCCGGTCCTGCGGGATCTCCAGGGCGTCGAGGCAGGCGAGGACCTGGGCGGCGAACGCCTCGTTGAACTCCACCAGGTCGACGTCGGCGAGGCGCAGGCCCGGCCGCCGGGCCAGCAGGCGGCGCACGGCGGGGATCGGCCCGGTGCCCAGCAGGTTGGGATCGACCCCCGCCGCCGCGCTGTCGGCGACCACCAGCCCGGCCCCGCGGCCGTGGGCGGCGAACCAGCGCTCCGACACCACGGCGACCGCCGCCGCCCCGTCGTTGACCGGGCAGGCGTTGCCGGCGGTCACCGTGCCGTCGCGGGCGAACACCGGCGCCAGCCGGGCCAGCGCCGCCGCCGAGGTGTCCGGGCGGGGGCACTCGTCCCGCCCGACCACGCTGCCGTCGGCCAGCGCCAGCGGGACGATCTCCCGGGCGAAGCGGCCGGCCGCCTGCGCCGCCACGGCCTTGCGGTGGCTGTCCAGCGCGTACGCGTCCTGCCGCTCGCGGGAGATGCCGTACGCCCGGGCGACGTTTTCCGCCGCGACGCCCATCTCGGGGTCGCCGACGGCGTCGGGGGCGAAGCGGGCGCGGTCGTAGAAGACCGGCGTGCGGTACAGGCTGTCCGGCCGGGCGACCCGCCAGGGCGCGGTGCTGGTGCTCTCCACGCCGCCGGCGACGTAGACCTCGCCGGCCCCCGCCTCGACCAGGCGGGCCGCCAGGTTGACCGCTTCGAGGCCGGAACCGCACTGGCGGTCCACGGTGACGCCCGGCACGGCGACCGGCAGGCCGGCCGCCAGCGCCGCCAGCCGCGCCACGTTGCCGCCGGGGCCGACGGCGTTGCCGAGGATGACGTCGTCGACCTCCGCCGGATCGATGCCGGCGTCCGCCACCACGGCGCGGATCACCGGCGCCGCCAGCGCCTCCACCGGCAGCGTGCGCAGGGCGCCGCCGATCCGGCCGACCGGGGTGCGGCGGGCGGCGACGATGACGGCGCGGGGCATGGGCGGGTCCGATCGGTGGTGGGGGCTCGGCCCCACCCTACCCCGCCGCGGCCGTTCCGGGGGAGGCTCAATCCACCGCCGTGCCGTCGCGCACCGTCAGGTCGTCCTCGACGTCGCGCACGCCGGGGATGCTGCGGGCGGCGACCAGCAGGGCGGTGCGCTCGACGTCGGAGCCGACCAGCCCGGCGTAGCGCACCTCCCCGTCCTGCACGACGACGTTGACCGTGGCGAGGCTGGTCCACGGCTGGGCCTCCAGCAGCTCGACGAGGCGCGCGCGGATCGCCGCGTCGCCGGCCGCCGGCGGCTCGACCCGGTGCGACGCCAACGCGCGCAGGAAGTCGGAGCGGCTGACCATGCCGACCACCCGGCCCCGGCGCACCACGGGGACCCGCTTGATGCGGCGGCGGTCCATGAGGGCGAGGATGTCGGCCAGCGCCGCGTCCTCCTCCACCGACACGGCGGGGCTGCTCATCACGTCGCCGGCCCGCGTGCCGTACGCCTTGACGAAGTCGGCGGCCATCATCCGCGCCCCGCCCAGCAGCGAGGTCAGCCAGCCGTGCCGGCGCGTCACGTCGGTCTCGCGGTGCCACATCAGGTCGGCCTCCGACACCACGCCGACCAGGGTGCCGGCGGTGTCGACCACCGGCACGCCGCTGATCCGCCGCTCCAGCAGGAGGGCGGCGATCTCGCTCACCGGCGTGTCCGGAGCCACGCAGCAGAGCTCGGTGCTCATGACGTCGCGCGCCTTCATGTCCTCTCCTCCCCGCTCAGGCCGCCGCGGCGTCGCGGTAGTAGACGATCACCGTGTGCCGCGCCTCGGCAAAGAACAGCCAGCGTTCCACCACCACGCCCAGCGCCGCCGCCGGCACCGCCAGCAGCAGCGCCGCCGTCGCCACCGGCCCGCCGCCGGCCAGCCAGGCCGTCACGGTGAGCGCCAGCGGTGCCGCGAAGCCGGCCAGCCGGGCGACCGTGCGCAATGTCGCGGCGTGGCGCCGGCCGACGGCGAAACCCATCTCCTTCAGCAGGTAGTTGGCCTCGGTGTGCGGCGCCTCCAGGCTGCGGACGCGGCCGAGCCGGCCGAGCCCGGTCGCCTCCTCGGCCGAGACGCCGGGCCGCCCGTCGGCGACGGCGCGCCAGTAGCTCTCCTTGAGCGCCCAGGCGACGGCGACGCTGACCGCCGCCGCCAGCGCCAGCCCGTCGGTGGCGCCGCCGAACAGGGCCGCCAGGGCGCCGGCGAGGATCAGCCCGGTCATCGCCGACAGCGCCAGATAGAGCGGCGGCACGCGGGCGTCGTGCCACTGCCGGACGGTGGGCAGGGAGGCGTAGATCATCGCCGTGCACGCCACGGTGACCGCCGCCATCGCCGCGGCCAACCAGCCGGCGAGCCGGCCCGTCCCGCCGTCCGGCGCTCCCGCCGCCATCCAGGCGAGGCCGAACAGGCCGGCCGGCACGAAGGTCGCCAGCGCCGCCACGCCCTCGCGCGACAGCCAGGAGGAGCGCCATTGCGACAGCGCCCGCCACGCCCGCTCCGGCCGGCCGAGATGGGCCAGCGAGGCGAGCAGGCCGACGGCGACCAGGCCGAGCGCCAGCGCCAGGGCGACGACGCCGAAGGCGCGCCCCTGGGGCAGCAGCCCGGCCGGGGCGAGCAGGCCGAGCACCGCCAGCAGGCCGTAGCCGGCGCCCGCCGCGGTGGTGAAGACGATGATGGAGAAGGCGGGATGCATGGCTCGGCCTCGCTTCAGCGCGTCAGCACACGGTCGACCCAGCGCACCAGGCCGGCGAGCGCACCGTGGCCGCCGGCGTCGGTGACGGCGTCGTCCGCCGCCACCGCCGGCCGCGGTCGCGGCGGCAGATACTTGTTGGTGGGGCGGTAGCCGAGATCGGGCATCAGGTCGTAGCCGCCGCGCTCGCGCGTCAGCCGCGCCACCGTCGAGCCGGGGTCCGCGAAGTCGCCGAAATGGCGCGAGCTGGTCGGGCACACCATGACGCAGGCCGGCACCCGCTCGTCGGCGGGCAGGTTGTCGTTGTAGATGCGGTCGATGCACAAGGTGCACTTCTTCATGACGCCGACGTCCTGGTCGAACTCGCGCGCCCCGTACGGGCAGGCCCAGGAGCACAGCTTGCAGCCGATGCACAGGTCCTCGTCGACCAGGACGATGCCGTCCTCGGCCCGCTTGTAGGAGGCGCCGGTGGGGCAGACGGTGACGCAGGCCGGCGTCTCGCAGTGCAGGCAGGACTTGGGGAAGTAGGTGGTGCGGGAGTCGCAGCCCTCGCCCGCCTCGTAGCTGTGGATGCGGTTGAACCAGACGCCGTCGGGGTTGGCGGCGTAGGCCGCGAGGTCGGTCAGCGGCGCCATGTGGCCGCCGGTGTTCCATTCCTTGCAGGCCACCGCGCAGGCGTGGCAGCCGACGCAGGTGTCGAGGTCGACGACGAGGCCGAGGGCGGTCTGGCCGGGCGCGCGGTCGGGCAGGCTGGTCATCGCGGGTCTCCTCGTCGCAGCAGGCGGAAGGCGCCGCCGTAGCGCACCGTGTCCGGCGGCGCGTCCAGGCCGGGCGGGCGGGGCTGCAGCGCGAATTTGGGCTCGCACACCCCGCACTCCTCGTCCGGCGCCGTCTTGGCGATGCGCACCATCAGGTCGTACCAGGCCGCCTGCCCGGTCACCGGGTCGGCGTTGGCCTGGGTGTGGCCGTCGGCGCCCGGCGGCAGGCTCTCGGCGATGAGGTGGTTGAGCAGGAAGCCCTGGCGCCCCTCCGGCGCGTCGGCGGCGAGGTTCCAGGCGCCGGGCCGCTTGCCGATGGCGTTCCAGGTCCACACCGTGTCGGGGTTGACCCCCTCCATCAGGCGCACCTGCACCTTGATCCGCCCGGTCGGGCTCTCCACCCACACCCAGTCGTCGTCGGCGAGGCCGAGCGCCTCGCCCGTGCCGCGGTGCACGTAGAGGCGGTTGCGGGCGTAGATCTGCCGCAGCCAGGCGTTCTGCGAGCCCCAGGAATGGTACATCGGCATCGGCCGCTGGGTCAGGGCGTGCAGCGGGAAGCCGGTGTGCCCCTGCGGCTCCAGGGGGGCCGTCCAGACGGGCAGCGGGTCGAAGTGGGTGCGCACGCGCTCGCGCCGGCTGTCCGGGGGCTGCACCGGCCCGTGCCCCTCGGCGGCGAGGCGGAAGCGCTGCAGCGGCTCGACGTAGAGCTGCAGCACGATGGGCTCGGCGGCGTCGAGCAGGCCCATGGCCACCGCGCCCTCCAGGTAGGCCCGGTTGGCGTGCTTGAAGTAGTGCTGCTCCGGTGGCAGCTCGTGCTTCCAGAAGCACTGGTTGGCGACGTAGCGGTCGAGCTGGCCGGGGTTCGGCGCGCCCTTGCCGGCGGCGGTGCCGTCGGCGTCGCGCCAGCCGGCCAGCGGTCCGATGCCGGGCTTGCGCTCGTGGTTGACGATGTAGTCGGGATAGCCGCCGGGATAGCGGGGCGAGCCGTCGGCATGGGCGAAGGCCGGCAGGCCGAGACGGGCGCCGAGGTCGATCAGCACCTCCTGGAAGGGCCGCACGTCGCGGTCGGGGACCAGCACCGGCTGGCGGATGGCGTCGGCCGGCCCGTCGGCGCCGCCGATCGGCCGGTCGAGCAGGGAGATGCAGTCCCAGCGCTCGAGATAGGTGGTGTCGGGCAGCACCACGTCGGCGTACGCCACCGTCTCGGAATCGTACGCGTCGGCGTAGACGACGAAGGGGATGCGGTACTCGCCGGTCGCCGGATCCTTGTCGGTCAGCATGCGCTGGGTCGCCGCCGTGTTCATCGACGAGTTCCAGGCCATGTTCGCCATGTAGAGGAACAGGGTGTCGATGGGGTACGGGTCGCCCTTCCAGGCGTTGGCGATGACCATCTGCATCAGCCCGTGCGCCGACAGGGGCGCATCCCAGGAATAGGCCTTGTCGATGCGTACGGGGGTGCCGTCGGCCTCCACCAGCAGGTCCTCCGGCCCCATCGGGTAGCCGA
Organism: Azospirillum sp. ST 5-10; assembly: GCF_051225715.1. Classification (NCBI taxonomy): domain Bacteria; kingdom Pseudomonadati; phylum Pseudomonadota; class Alphaproteobacteria; order Rhodospirillales; family Azospirillaceae; genus Azospirillum; species Azospirillum sp. ST 5-10. The sequence continues at coordinate 30,999 of NZ_JBPJSP010000027.1, read as the reverse complement.
GCGGGGCGCCGGGCAGCGGCGTGTCCGGCCGGACCTCCCCGGGCTTGCCGGCCGGCTTCGGGCCGGGCGGGCAGGGCCTGGGATAGGGCGACTTGTAGCGCCAGCCGCCGGGCACGTCGATGGTGCCCAGCAGGATCTGCAGCAGGTGCAGCGCCCGGCAGGTGTGGAAGCCGTTGGTGTGGGCGGAGATGCCGCGCATGGCGTGCATCGCCACGGGGCGCCCGACCATGCGCTCGTGGCGCCGTCCGGCCCAGTCGGTCCAGGGCTGCTCGATCGTCACCGTCTCCTGGAAGGCGACGCGGGCGATCTCGGCGGCGAGGCGGCGGATCGTCTCGGCGGGGACGCCGCAGCGCGCGGCCACCGCCTCCGGCGCATACTGCGGGTCGAGGTAGCGCTCCGCCATCAGGTGGAACACGGGCAGCACCTCGCGGCCGTCGGGCAGCACGAAGGGGCCGACCAGCGCCGGCCGGATGCCCGGCGCGGTGGCGTCCACCGGGCCGCCGGCGTCGCGGTCCCAGGCGAGCGGCCGTCCGTCGGCGCCGCGGGCGAACAGCCCGTCGTCGGCGCCGCCGGGGTTGCGCACCACCAGCCACGGCGCGTTGGTGTAGCGCACGAGGTAGTCGAGGTCGACCCGGTCGGCCCTGAGCAGCTCGTGCACCAGGGCGAGCACGAACAGCCCGTCGGTGCCCGGCCGGATGCCGACCCACTCGTCGGCGATGGCGGAGTAGCCGGTCTTCACCGGGTTGATGGAGACGATCTTGGCGCCGTGGTTCTTCATGTGCGCCAGCCCGATCTTGATCGGGTTGGAATCGTGGTCCTCGGCGACGCCGAACAGCAGCAGGTAGCGCGTGCGCTCCCAGTCCGGCTCGCCGAACTCCCAGAAGCTGCCGCCCATGGTGTACATGCCGGCCGCCGCCATGTTGACCGAGCAGAAGCCGCCGTGGGCCGCGAAGTTGGGCGTGCCGAAGCTGCTGGCCCACAGCCCGGTCAGCGACTGGCTCTGGTCGCGGCCGGTGAAGAAGGCGAGCTTCTTCGGGTCGCTGGCGCGGATGCGCTTGAGGCGCTCGACGACGAGGCCCAGCGCCTCCTCCCACTCCGCCTCGCGGAAGGCGCCGGCGCCGCGCTCGCCGACCCGGACCAGCGGCTTGCGCAGCTTGGCCGGGGAATGCTGGGTCATGATCCCGGCCGAGCCCTTGGCGCAGATGACGCCGCGGTTGACCGGGTGGCGGCGGTTGCCCTCGATGAAGCGCAGCGCCCCGTCCTGCAGGTGCACCTTGATGCCGCAGCGGCAGGCGCACATGTAGCAGGTCGTGTACTTGACCTCGTCCGAGACCGGCGGCGAGGTGTCCACCGCCGGGTCGGCGTACGCCCGCCGGGCGGTGCTTCTCCCGGCGGTGGACGGCGTGTCGTACCCCGTCCCGGCCATCGCGCGTCGCTCCGTTCGGTCGAAGAGGCTCATGCTGGTCTCCGGGTTGGTGCGCGGAAACGGCCAGGATTCCCTCCCCCGGCCCTGCCGGGGGAGGGAGGGGCCCAGCCGGAGGCTGGGAGGGTGGGGGCAAGGTTCCGGTGAGAGACGGGCAAGCCGGGTGGCCGGCACATGGGGGGCGGCGCTCCGGTGAAACCTTGCCCCCACCCGGCGCCTTTGGCGCCACCCTCCCCCGGCGGAGCCGGGGGAGGGTTTCCCGCGCGGAGGCGCCCGCCCACGATCAGGCCCGCACGCGGGAGAGGGCGTCGGCCAGCGCCGCGCCGATGTCCCCCGGCGTGTCGACCACCGTCGCCCCCGCCGCCTCCAGGGCGCTGCGCTTGGAGGCGTAGGAGCCGCGGGTGCCGGTGACGATGGCGCCGGCGTGGCCCATCTTCTTGCCGGCCGGAGCGGCGTAGCCGGCGATGAAGGACACGCACGGCTTGTCCGTCGTCGCCAGCAGCTCGGCCGCCTCCTCCTCCATGGTGCCGCCGATCTCGCCGACCAGGACGATCGCGTCGGTGCCGGGGTCGGCGGCGAGGGCCCGCACGGCGTCGGCCGTGGTGGTGCCGATCATCGGGTCGCCGCCGATGCCGATGAAGGCCGACTGGCCGAACCCGGCGCGCACCAGGTTGAGGCAGATCAGCGTGCCGAGACTGCCCGAGCGCGAGATCACGCCGACCCGGCCGGGCCGGAAGACCCGCGGGTTGAAGGCCGGCATGATGCCGACGAAGGCCTCGCCGGGCGTCACCAGGCCGGCGGTGTTGGGGCCGACGATGCGGGTGCCGGCGTCCCGCGCCTCGGCCAGCAGGCGCATGACGTCCTGGGCGGGGATGTGCTCGGTCAGCACCACCAGCGTCCGGGCGCCGGCGCGCACCGCGTCGCGGCCGGCCTCCAGCGCCATCGCCGGGGGGATGAACATCACCGCGACGTCGAAGCCGACGGCCCGCATGGCGTCCCCGGCGGTGGCGAAGATCGGCACGCCGCAATGGCTGGTGCCGGCCTTCCTGGGGTTGACGCCGGCGACGACGTTGGTGCCGCAGGCCTGCATCTGCTCGGTCCAGAAGGTGCCCTGCTTGCCGGTGATGCCCTGGACGAGCACGCGGTCGGTCTTGCGGACGATCATCGGGCGGCCTCCACCGCGGCTTGGACGGCGTCTTCCATCAGGTCGAAGGGTTCGAACCCCAGCTCCTCGCGCACCAGCCGGACCGCCTCGTCCTCGCCGGTGCCGTGGATCGAGAAGAACACGGGGACGTCGGGCTTCAGGGCCTTCCAGGCCTCGACGACGCCGCCGGCCATCACGTCGGTGCGGGCGAAGGCGCCGCAGAAGTTGACGACCAGGCTGCGCACGCCGGGATTGGCCAGCACCAGCGCCAGGGCGTCGGTGGCCTTGGTGTAGGCCTCGCCGCCGATCTCCAGGAAGTTGGCGGGACGGCCGCCGAGGCGGCGGATGACGTCCATCGTGGTCATGGTGAGGCCGGCGCCGTTGGCGAGCACGCCGACGTTGCCCTCCAGCTCGATGTACTTGAGCCCGGCGGCACGGCCGCGGGCCTCGAGCGCGGTCAGCGGCTCGGCGGCGCCCAGGGGGGCGATCTCCGCCTGGCGGTAGAGGGCGGCGTCGTCGACCACCAGCTTGCAGTCGAGCGCCACCACCCGTCCGTCGGCGAGGCGGGCCAGCGGGTTGACCTCGACCAGCTCGGCGTCGGTCGCGCACCACACCCGGTGCAGGCCAGCCAGCAGCTCGGCGACCGGCTCGGCCGGCCCGCCGAGGTCGAGCCCGTCGAGCAGCGCCAGCGCGTCGGCGGCGGTGAAGCCGGCGCGGATGTCGGGGGTGGCGCGGCGCAGCGCCGCCGGATCCGTCGCCGCGACCTCCTCGATGTCCATGCCGCCGACGGCCGAGAACAGCACCAGCGGCCCCAGGCTCGCCGGGTCGGACAGCACGGCGGCGTAGAACTCCCGCGCGATGGCGCCCTTGGCCTCGACCAGCAGGCGCTCGACCCGGTGGCCGGCGATGTCCATCCCCAGGATGGCGTCGGCCGCCGCGGCGGCGGCTTCGGGCGTGTCGGCGACCTTGACGCCGCCCGCCTTGCCGCGCTTGCCCGCCGGCACCTGCGCCTTGACCACCACCGGGCCGATGGCGCGGGCGGCGTCCGCCGCCTCCTTGGCGCCGGTGCAGAGGCGCCCGTCGGGGACGGGCAGTCCGTGGCGGCGCAGCACCGCCTTGCCCGCGTGTTCCTCGAAGTTCATGGGGATGCCTCCGTTCAGCGGCCGTAGCGCGCCCAGTAGGGCCCGAACAGCTCCTCCTCGCTCGGCTTGTCCTCGGGGATCGGCGTCACGAGGTGGGTGATGTTGAGGAAGTGGCGGTAGTTCAGGTTCTCGGTGATCGAGTTCTTGCCCCAGGTGCCGCAGCCCATGGACAGCGTGAAGTTGAGGCCGCTGTTGAAGCCGCCGCCGTTGCCGAAGGTGTGGGCGAAGTTGACCAGCACGCGCACCACCTCCAGCTCCTCCGCCAGCTCCCGCGCGCGGTCGAGGTCGCGCGTGTGGATGCCGCAGGAATGGCCGCGGCCCTGGTGGTCCAGAACGGCCCGCACGCGCTCCTTGGCGGCCCGGAAATCGGCGGCGCGGTAGAGGGTGAGCACGAGCGACAGCTTCTCGCTCGACAGCGGATGGCCGCGTCCGACGCCGTCGTCCTCGACCATGATGAACTTTGCCGAGCGGGCCGCCTCGGGCAGGTCGAAGGCGGCGGCGAGCGTCGCCATGTCGCGGGCGATGAGGTGGCGGTTCAGCTTGCCGGCGACCCACAGCGTGCCGAGGATGCGCTCCTTCTCCTCCGGCGTGGCGCGGTAGCCGCCCTGGCGCTCCAGCGCGGCGACGGCGTCCTCGTAGACCGCGTCGAGGATGGTGACCGAGTTCTCCGACGAGCAGGACGTGGAGTTGTCGAAGATCTTGGAGGCGGTGATCTTGGCGGCGGCGTCGTCGAGGTCGGCGGTCTCGTCGATGATCACCGGGACGTTGCCGGTGCCGACGCCGATGGCCGGCGTGCCGCTGGAGTAGGCGGCGCGGATGTTGGCCTGCGAGCCGGTGGCGACGATCAGGTCGACGGCGCGCATGAGGGCGTCGGTCAGCCCCTTGGTGATCGGCTGCGGCAGCACCTGGACGAGGTCGGCCGGCAGGCCGACCCCGGCCAGCGCCTCGCGCATCAGCTCCACCACCCGCGCCGTCGTCGTCCAGCCCGCCGGCGAAGGCGCCATGACGATGGCGTTGCGGCCCTTCAGCGCCATCATCGCCTTGTTCACCGGCGTGGCGGCGGGGTTGGTCGAGGGGGTGATGGCGCCGACGACGCCGACCGGCTTGGCGTACTTGACGAGGCCGCGGGCGGCGTCCTCCTCGATCACGCCGACCGAGCGGACGCGCAGCAGGTCGCGCAGCGTGCCGAAGGTCTTGCGCTGGTTCTTGACGATCTTGTCGGCGACGTTGCCGAGGCCGGTGTCGGCCACCGCCAGCTCGGCCAGGGCCCTGGCGCTGTCCGGCTTGTAGAGGGCCCAGGCGACGGCGCGCACGGCCATGTCGGTGGTGTCCTGGTCGGCGTCGGCGAAGGCGTCGGCGGCGGCGCGGGCGCGGGCGACGATCGCCGCGACGACGGTGTCCTCGGTCGAGGGGCTCTTGGTCAGGGTGTCCATGTCTCTACCTCCCGGGGTTCGTCTCGGCGTGCCGTCCGGCTTCGGAGCCGGCGGCGGGGCCGTGGGGGGCGGCGTGGGGGGCGGCGTGGGAGCGGCCGGGGAACAGCGGCCGCAGCACCGGCCACAGCGACCACAGGACGAACAGGACGGCCAGCGCCATGATGGTCCCGCTGATCGGCCGCTCGATGAAGATGAGGACGTTGTCCTCGTAGTTGGCGAGCGAGGTCAGGAAGTAGCGCTCGGCGAGCGGGCCCAGGATGACGCCCAGCACCAGCGGCGCCGACGGGAAGCCGGTGCGCTTCATGACGTAGCCGATGATGCCGAAGGCGACGCAGACCCAGACGTCGAAGAAGTTGTTGCGCACGCCGTAGGCGCCGAGCAGGCTCAGCACCACGATGAAGGCGCCGAGGATGGCGGTGGGCGTCTTCATCAAGGTGGAGAAGCCGCGCGCCACCAGGATCGCCGCGGCGATCATCAGGAGGTTGGCCAGCAGCATGCTGGCGAACACGGTGTAGACCAGCGTGGTGTCCGTGGCGAACAGCAGCGGGCCCGGGGCGATGCCGTGCAGCATCAGGGCGGCCAGCATGATGGCGGTGGCGGCGCTGCCGGGGATGCCGAGGGTCAGCAGCGGGATCATCGCCGCGCCGGTGGTGGCGTTCTTGGCCGCCTCGGGCGCCGCCAGCCCCTCCTCCATGCCGGTGCCGAAGCGGCTGCCGCGGGCCGACGCCTGCTTCTCGATGCCGTAGGCGATGACCGCGGCCACCGTGGCGCCGGCCCCGGGGATCATGCCGATGATGCAGCCGAGCGAGGTGGCGCGCGCCACCGCGCCGCGGATCAGCGGCAGCTCCCGCCAGGAGAAGTGGCCGCCCTGCCCGTCCGTGCTCGGCTTCAGGCTCTGCTTGGAGGCCATCAGGTCGACCACCTCGCCCACCGCGAACAGGCCGATCATGACGACGACGAAGTTGATGCCGCTCTGCACGTCGGCCAGGCCGAAGGAGAAGCGCGGCATGCCGAACATGGGGTCGACGCCCACCGTGCCGATCAGCATGCCGAGGAACAGGGACAGCAGGGTGATGACCGGCGATTCCTTGGCGATGGCGACCACCGACAGGAGGCCGAGCACGGTGGCGGCGAAGAACTCGGGCTGGTCGAAGGTCAGGGCGAAGCTGGCGAAGGGCGGCGAGGCGAAGGTCAGCAGCAGGGCGCTCGCCATGCCGCCGATCGCCGAGGAGGTCAGCGCCACGTGCAGCGCCCGGCGCGACAGGCCGCGCTTGGTCAGCGGGTAGCCCTCCCAGCAGGCGGGCAGCGAGGCCGGCGTGCCGGGGATGTTGATGAGGATCGACGAGATCGAGCCGCCGAACACCCCGCCGACGTAGATGCCGCCGAGGAACGCCATGGCGGTGGCCGGCGCCATCAGGTAGGTGAAGGGCAGCGACATCGCCATGGCGTTGACGAAGGAGATCCCCGGCAACGCCCCGGCGACGGTGCCCACCAGCATGCCGCCCACCAGGATCAGGAAATTGTGCGGCTCCAGGGCGTTGAGCAGGCCGGCGCCGAGCAGGTCGAAGGCTTCCATGGCGGCCCTCCGTCAGTAGATGCCGATCGCGCGGTAGAGCGCGATGGTGACGCCGTCGAAGACGCCGGCGCCGCGGTCGAGCGGCATGTGCGCCAGCCGGACGAAGACGTAGAGCAGGACGACGGTGCCGAGCACGCCGACCAGCCCCACCGTCAGCGGCCGGCGCACGCCGCCCAGCACGCACCACGCCCCGAGGAACAGCAGGGTCGCGACCGGGAAGCCGAGGGCCGGGATGGCGGCGGTGTAGACGACGACGATGCCCATGCCCGTCCACGCCATGACGTGGTCGTAGGGCTCGGCCGCCTCCTCCGGCGCCGCGGCCGCCGGCCGCACCCGGGCGGCCATCCAGAGCTCGCGCAGGATCCAGGCGGCGGAGCACAGCAGGACGCCGATGATCAGCGCCCGCGGCCAGCCGTCGGGACCGACCGCCGCCGGCAGCCCGTCGGCCATGGCGGGGTCGGTGAAGATGTAGCGGGGCAGCACCAGCATGGCCGCGATCAGGCCCACCGGTGCCGCGACCCTTCGCAGCACGGAGGTGTCCATCCTCGTCTCCTCCCGGGCCCTGGGGGGCCTTGTTCTTCGTTCCCCGGCTCGACGATCCCGTCGGTCCCCCACCCAACCCTCCCCCACCGAAGCGGGGGAGGGCTTATCCCCTCCCCCCGCGAAGTGGGGGAGGTCGGGAGGGGCGATCGACGCGACCGCGCCGCGCGGCCGTCACGCCACCGAGAAGGCCTTGTACTTGTCGAGCGTGCGCTGCGGCTTCTTCAGGGCGTCGCGGCGGAACGGCTCGCCCAGCTCCTGGGTCACCATGACCTCGAGGATGGTCGGCCGGTTGGACGCGATGGCGCGGCGCAGGGCGTCGCCGATCTGGTCGGGATGGTCGACGCGGATGCCCTCGGCGCCCATGGCGCGGGCGATCTCGGCGAAGCTGGGGTTCTTCAGGTTGGTGCCGACGAAGCGGTCGGCGTAGAAGTCGATCTGGTTCTTCTTCTCGGCGCCCCACTGGCCGTTGTTGAAGACCACGGCGACGACCGGGATGTCCTCGCGCACCGCGGTGAGGGTCTCCTGCAGGCTCATGCCCCAGGCGCCGTCGCCGACATAGGCCACCGCCGGCCGGTCGGGGGCCGCCACCTTGGCGCCGATCGCCGTCGGGAAGGCGTAGCCGCAGTTGCCGAAGCTCATGGCGGCGAAGAAGCTGTTGGGCTTCTCGAAGTGCAGATAGCTGTTGGCGACCGAGCAGATGTTGCCGATGTCGGTGGTCACCATGGCGTTGTCGGGCAGCGCCAGCTCCAGTTCGCGCAGGGCGCGGCGCGGCGCGATGGGGGAACCGCCGGCCGACGACCATTCGTTCAGCTCGCTCGCCCACTCCTCCTTCTGGCGCTGCACCTCGACCATGCGCTCGTCGCGGTTGGCGTGGGCGGCGATGGCGCGGTTGCCGGTCTGCAGACGCTCCAGGATGGCGGCCGCCGCCTGGCGGGCGTCGCCGTGCACGCCCAGCGAGATGGCCTTGACCAGCCCGAGCATGCGGTGGTCGGCGTCGACCTGGATGATCCTGGCGTTCTTCGGCCAGTAGTCGATGCCGTGCTGCGGCAGGGTGCCGAACGGTCCGAGCCGGGTGCCCAGCGCCAGCACCACGTCGGCCTGGGCGATCAGCTTCATCGCCGCCTTCGAGCCCTGGTAGCCGAGCGGGCCGCAGGCCAGCGGGTGGCGCGACGGGAAGGCGTCGTTGTGGAGATAGCTGGTGACCACCGGGGCCGACAGGTACTCCGCCAGCGCCCGTGCCTGCTCCTGCCCGGCCGACATGATGACGCCGCCGCCGGCGACGATCACCGGGAACTTCGCCTCGGCCAGCATGGCCGCCGCCGCGTCGAGGCTCTCCGGCCCGCCGGCGCCGCGCTCGACGCGGTTGGGCTGCGGGATGGTGACGTCGACCGAGCCGTAGAAGTAGTCGCGCGGGATGTTGATCTGGGTCGGCCCGCGCTCCAGCAGCGCCAGGTCGAAGGCGCGGCCGGTCAGTTCGGCCAGCCGGTCCGGCCGGTTCACGTGCGCCTGGTACTTGGTGATCTTCTCGAAGAACGGAAGCTGCTCGGTCTCCTGGAAGCCGCCCAGGCCGAGCGTCGCCGAGCCGGTTTCCGGGGTGATGCAGACCACCGGCGAGTGGGCCCAGTAGGCCGCCGCGATCGCCGTGACGAAGTTGGTGATGCCCGGCCCGTTCTGGGCGATGCACACCCCCTGCCGGCCGGAGACGCGGGAGTAGCCGTCGGCCATGTGCCCGGCCCCCTGCTCGTGCGCCACCGAGATGAACCGGATGCCGGCCGGCTCGAACAGGTCGAGCGCGTCCATGTAGGCCGAACCGACGATGCCGAACACGTGCTTCACCCCGTGCGCCACGAGGGTCTCCACGAAGGCCTCGCTGGGCGTCATGACGGTCATGGTCCTCCTCCTCCCCGTTTCTCGTGCTGTCGTCTCATAATCCGAGACGGAACGTTCCAAGAATGCCACGGCGAAGGTCGGTTGGCAACCCGGAAAGTTGTTTGGTCTCAACAATCGGGACGAAACGTATCATTTGCGGTGGAGGGGGACCGCCGCGGCACCTCACCCGCCGATCCGCAGCAGCAGCTTGCCCTGGGTCCGCCGCTCCTCCATCAGCCGGTGCGCCTCGGCCGCCGCGTCCAGGGGCAGCTCGCGGTCGACCGCCACCGTCAGCCGGCCGGCGCTCCAGGCGGCGAACAGGTCGCCGGCGCGGCCGCGCAACTCGTCGGGCGTGGCGATGTAGTCGGCGAGATGCGGCCGGGTGAAGAAGACCGACCCGGCCTCGGCGAGCTGGATCGGCTCGATCGCCGGAACCGGGCCGGAGCTGGCGCCGAACAGCACGCAGGTGCCGCGCCGGCGCAGGGCGGCCAGCGACCGCGCGATGGTGTCCCGGCCGACGCTGTCGTAGACCACGTGCACGCCCTCGCCCGCCGTCCATTCCCGCACGGCGGGCAGGAAATCCTCCTCGCGGTAGAGGATCGCCCGCTCGGCGCCCAGCGCCAGCGCCCGCTCCGCCTTCTCCGGGCTGCCGACGGTGGCGGCGACGCGGGCGCCGCGCCGGCGGGCGAGCTGCACCAGCAGCTGGCCGACGCCGCCCGAGGCGGCGTGGACGAGCGCCGTCTGGCCGGGCTGCAGCGGGAACAGGGAGTGGCTGAGATAGTGCGCGGTGAAGCCTTGCAGCATCAGCGCCGCCGCCACCTCCAGGGGCACGCCGTCGGGCACCGCGACCAGCCGGTCGGCCGGCACGGTGGCGAACTCGGCGTAGCTGCCGCGGACGATGCACCAGGAGACGCGGTCGCCGGGGCGGAAGGCGCCGACCCCCTCGCCGACCGTCACCACGGTCCCCGCCCCCTCCATGCCCAGGGTCATCGGCAGCCGCGCGCCGTAGACGTGGGAATTCCGGTAGATTCCCTTGCGCATGTAGATGTCGATGAAGTTGATGCCGGCCACGGCGAGGCGCACCAGCACCTCCCCCGGCCCGGGCAGCGGCGCCGGCACCTCGGCGAGGCGGAGCTGCTCGGGGCCGCCGTAGGCGTCGATGGTGACCGCCTTCATGGCCGTCCCCTCAGGCGCTCAGCCGCGCCGGCACCAGCCGGTCGAGGGGTTCGGCGAGCTCGGTGACGCTGGCCACCGCCAGGGTGTGGTCGAAGGGCAGCCCGTCGCGCTCGGCGCGCCGGCGCAGCGCCTCGCGGTGGACCTCCAGCACGTCCGCGGGGAAGGGCATGGCGCCGGGATCGAGGATGCGGATGCAGCCGTCGGCGTCGCGCGCTGGCAGGATGCGGCTCCTGACCTGGCGGTTGGGCGACCACGGGATGTCCAGCACCCCGGCGGCGAAGGCGCGCACGGTGCCGACCGCGACGTCGCCGTCGCCCATGTTGAGCACCGCGTCGACCACGGCGCGCACCTCGCGGCGGATCAGCTCGGCCTCCCGCTCGAAGGCGGGCAGCCCGTCCAGGCGCACGCCGTGCGCCATGTGGATCGCCATGCGCGTGGTGCGCAGCCCCTCGGCGTTGGCCTGCGGCGTCGGGATGCCCAGCGCCTCGTGGGTGCTCTTGGTGGTGACGCTGTCGGCGCCGCCGATGGCGGCGAGCGTGCCGCCGTAGGCGATCAGCGCCGCCGCCTGGGCCTCGTCGGCCGGCCACGCCCCCATCCAGTGCAGGGACGTCACCGGCGTGAAGACGTCGGCGAAGCCGAGGCGGGCCAGGTATTCCTGGCACAGCTCGCGGCAGGCGTGGATGGCCGCGGCGTCCTGCACCAGATGCAGGCACTGGCCGAGCTCCAGCCCGTAGTGCTTCACCCCCTGGCGGGCCGCCAGCAGGAGGTCGAGCACGCAGGTGACGATGGCGATCGAGGGCGGGATGATGGTGCCGGTGAGGAAGCCGGGCTGGCGGCGGTGCAGCTCGACGCCGCGTTCCTGGTAGAGGGCGGCGAGGCGGTCCAGGTACTGGTAGTTCCGGATGCCCTCCTCGATCGTCACCTCCTTGGTGTAGGAGACGGTGTAGGCGATGCCGGAGCCGAGATAGCCGGTGAAGCCGGCGGCGTAGCCGATCTCCCCCGTCAGTTTCGGCATCGCCGTGCCCGACAGGACGATGGCCGGCTTGTCGATGGCCTCGATCAGGGTGCGCGCCGCCGCCACCCCGTAGTTGACCAGCGGCAGGCCGTTGAGCATGGAGCGGCCGAGCCGCTCGGACTCCTCGATCCCCTTCTGGGCCTGCGGGAACTGTTCGTTGCGGGTGTAGCTGTCGGTCGTCGTCGGCACGATGTCGGCGAGCCCGTCGCGGTCGAGCGTGCGCATCAGCTCGCGCTGCATGGCGAGCGTGGCGAAGCCGCCGCGCGGCTGGGTCAGGCAGCGCCGCTCGGCGGCGGCGCGGCGCATCACCGCGGGCAGGCGCTTGTGCGCCGGCAGGGCCTTGTGGAAGGCGACGGCCTCGTCGAGGTCGACCGCCGCCCCGGTCGGCCAGCGCGCCAGGTTCTCCCGGCGCAGGCGGGCGAAGTCGTCGTCGGCGATGCGGGCGTCGCCGAGCGGCGCCTGACGCGTCTCAAGAGGCGTAACGGTGCCGGGCATGGTCGTCCTCGTCCAGCGGGTCGAGATGGCGCAGCCCCAGTGCCAGCGCCGCCTCCGGCGCCACCCCCTGCAGCAGCCCGCAGGCGTACAGCAGGTAGTGGCGGTCGAGCATGAGGCGGGGCGACAGCGGCCGCAGGGACAGCGGGTTGGCGGGGTCGGCGAGCGCCGTGCGCAGCACGCCGGCGGGGTCGGCGCCGTGCACCAGGACGCCGCCGGTGCCGATGATCGTGCCGACCTGGGTCAGGTCCTTGCCGCGCTGCACCGTCACCGGGCCGGTCACGGCGTAGACCGTCTCGACGGTGCCGGCGTGGCGGCCGACGGCGAGGGCGATGGCGGCGCGCGCCAGCGCCCGGTCGAAGGCGGCCTCCTCCGGCCCGTCGGGCACGCGCTCGACGTCGGCGGTGACGAGGGCGAGCAGGCTCCGCGCCCGCTCCGGGGCCAGGCCGGCATCGGCGGCCAGCCGCTCCAGCCCCACCGCGTCGGCGATGGAGGCGGCGTTGTGGCGCATGCCGAGGTCGCCCTCGACGGTGCGCTTCAGGTGGGGCTCCGGCAGCCCCTGCACGAGAACGCCGGAGCGCGAGGGCTCGCCGCTGCACACGGAATGGACGTCGGTGGTGGCGCCGCCGATGTCGACCACCAGGAGCGGCCCCAGGCCGGGCCGGCCGGGCAGCCCTTCGGCCAGCAGCCGGGCGCCCTCCAGCACGGCGGCCGGGGTCGGCATCAGCACGGCGTCCAGCATGCCCTGCGCCCGGTCCATGCCCTTGGCGTGGACGATGCGCTCGATGAAGACGCGGCGGATGGCGGCGCGGGCCGGCTCCAGGTCGAGGCGCCCGAACTCCGGCATGACGTTGCCGGCGACCAGCACGCTCTTGCCGCCGCCGGCCAGGGTGTCGCGCACCGCGTCGGCGACGACCCGGTTGCCGGCGACGACGATCGGGCAGTCGAGGGCCGAGCGCGCGAGCGCCGCGGCGTTCTCCAGAATCACCGCACGGTTGCCGCCGTCGGTGCCGCCGGCCAGCAGCAGGATGTCGGGGGCGAGCGCCTCCAGGTCGGCGACGTCGCCGGCCGTCAGGCTGTAGGCGAAGGTGCCCACCAGCTTGGCCCCCGCCCCCAGCGCCGCCAGGCGGGCCGCCTCGGCGGTCAGCTCGCGGACCAGCCCGACGGTCGCCATGCGCAGCCCGCCGGCGGCGCTGCTGGTGGCCAGCCGGTGCTCGAAGCGCGGCAGCCCGCCCAGCCGGCGCTCCAGGTCGGCGAGGGCGGCGCCCAGCCCCACGGTGATGTCGGTGGTCACCGTGGAGGGGCCCTGGCCGCTGCCGACGATCCGCCCCGCCGCCAGGTCGACGGCGCGCAGCTTGGTGTAGGTGCTGCCGAAATCGACCAGCAGGGCGTGGCTCATGACGCCCTCCGCAGGCCCTCGGCGCGGGCCGCGAAGTCGCGCGCCAGGGTGGCGATCACCGCGTCGGTGCGGGTGCCCGGCGGGAAGGCGCGGTCGAAGCCCATGGCGACGAAGCGGCGCTCCACCTCCTCCCAGGGCTGCTTGCCGACGACGAGGTTGCCGCCGACGTAGAGCAGCACGTCGCCGATGCCGGCCTCGACGCAGCGCTCGCGGAAGCCGCGGCAGTCCAGCTCCCCCTGGCCGTAGAGCGAGGAGACGAGGATGGCGTCGGCGGCCGTCTCGATGGCGGCGCGCACGAACTCCTCCGCCGGCGTCAGGGCGCCCAGCGCCACCACCGTGTAGCCGGCGTCCTCCAGCGCCATGCCGAGGATGCGGTTGCCGACGATGTGGGTGTCGGAGCCGATCACTCCGGTCACCAGGGTCTTGCCCGTCATGCGGCATCCTTTCCCTGTTGCGTGAGCGGCACGCGGTGGCGCGCCAGGCGCTCGGCATCCGGCTCCGGCCGCCATCCCGGCTCGAGGCGGACGGCCGGCCCGGCGGTCGGCAGCGGCGAGCGCAGCACGCTCTCCCGCGGCTTCAGGAAGCCGTTCATCTCGCCGGCGTTGGCGACCAGGGTGCGGGCGAGGCAGGCCTCCATCCAGCAGCCGACGTCGGCGGCGACGCCGTTGCCCAGCACCGGCACCAGCCCCAGCGCGCGGATGCGCTCCAGGAGCGTGGCGCAGGCCGACAGGCCGCCGCACTTCATGAGCTTCAGCTTGACGTGGGTGGCCGCGCCGAGGCGTGCGGCGCGCTCGACGTCGGCGGCGCCGTAGATCGATTCGTCCAGCATGACGGGGATGCCGCGGGTCCGGCCGGCGGCGGCGACGGCCTGGGCCGACTCCCAGTCGCCGGCGGCGCAGAGCTGCTCCACCAGCTCGATCCCGCGGGGGGCGAGGGCGTCGAGGAAACGGACGGCGGCGGCCCGGTCGTAGCCCTGATTGGCGTCGAGGCGCAGCGCCGCCCGGCCGGCGACGGTCTCCTGGATGCGGCCGACCCGGGCGGCGTCGGCGTCGGCGTCGAAGCCGACCTTGACCTTCAGGGTGCGGTAGCCCTCGCCGAGCCGGGCCTCGATCTCCTCCGCGTCGGCGCCGTTGAGGATCGCCAGCAGCGGCACCTCGGCCGCTTCGGCGACGCGCAGCAGCGGGTGGTCCTCCAGCATCTCCAGGGCGGTGACGAGGGCGGTGACGCTGAAGGGGTGGCGGTGGGCATGCCCGGCCAGCCGCGCCCGGGCATCGGCGGCCGCCAGTCCGCTCAGCGCGGCCGGCGCCTCGGCGAGGAAGCGGGCGGCGTGGTCCGGCGTCTCCTCGGTGTAGCCGGCGAGCGGCGTCGCCTCGCCCCAGCCGCGGCGCCCGTCGTCGTCCTCGACCTCGGCGAGGAAGGTGTCGTAGGCGGCGACGGGACCGAAGGCCAGCTTGTAGGGCTGGCGCAGCGGCAGGCGCAGGCGGTGGATGGTGATGCGCGCGATGGGCACGGTGGCGTTCCCGAAATCCGACCCTCCCCCGGCGCCGCCGGGGGAGGGGGCCGCGCGGGCGGCCGGGTGGGGGCAAGGTCCGGCGGGACGGCGCGGCACCGGGCGGAGCGGGAGCGCCGCGTGCCGGACGGCACCTTGCCCCCGCCCTCCCGGCCGTCGGCCGGGTCCCTTCCCTCCTCCGCCTCCGGCGGCGGAGGGACCGGAGACGTCAGTTCGCGGCCTGCTGCTTCACCTGCGGGAACTGTTGCAGGTAGCGGGCGACGGTGTCGTACATCTTCTGCACCGCCGCCTGGCTTTCCTCGGCCGTGTACACCTTGTCGACGCAGGTGTAGGTGTCGGCGCAGAAGGCCTTCCACTCGTCGCTCTGCAGCACCTTGGCGAGGGCGCCGCGCAGCGTCTCCACGACCTCCGGCGGCGTGCCGGCCTTGACGACGATGGTGCGGAAGTTGGGCATGTCGCTGATGCTCATGCCCAGTTCCTTGGACGTCATGACGTCGGGGAAGGAGGGGTGGCGGGCGTCCTCGAACATCAGCAGCGGCCGCAGGCTGCCCGCCTTGACGAACTGCGCGACGTCGCCCGGCTCCTCGTAGATGGCGTCGGTGTGGGCGCCGACGGTGGAGGCGTAGCGCTCCGCCGGCTTGGCGAAGGGCACGTTCTTCATCGGGTAGCCCTGCGAGGCGAGGTAGCGCAGCGTGATGTCGTCCTGGGAGCCGTAGCCCGAAGTGGCGACCCGCAGCTTGTCCGGGTTGGCCTTGGCGTGGTCGAGCAGCTCCTTGGCGGTCTTGAACGGGCTGTCCTTGGGCACGAACAGCATGGAGGGCGAGTTCTGCATGAAGCCCACCACCTGGAAGTCCTTGGGCCGGGTGGTGCCGAGCCCGGTCGCCCACGACGACACGGTGATGGCGATCAGCACGCCGGCGGTGTAGCCGTCGGCCGGGTTGGTGGCGACGCGGGTCAGGCCGGCGTTGCCGGACGCCCCGGAGATGTTGGTGACCGGCACGGCGACGCCGAGGATCGGCTCGAGCAGGCGGGCCGCCTGGCGCGACATGGCGTCGGCGCCGCCGCCGGGCCCCCACGGCACGATCATGTCGACGGGACGCGAGGGATACTTGTCCTGGGCCAGGGCCGGCGCGGCGGCCATCACGGCGGCGGCGGCGAGACAGACGATGCGGGTTCTCATGGTGTTCTCCCAGTCGTGCGGTTTCGTCGTGCGGTTTGTCAGGCGTAGTCGGGCAGGATGCGCTCGCCGAACCGGCGCATGCCGTCGACCGGCGGCATGGGCTGGATGACGACGTGGTCGACCCCGGCCGCGATCCATTGGTCGAGCCGTTCGCGCACCCGTCCCTCGTCGCCCAGCAGGTTGGCGTCGAGCACGTCCTCGACGGTGGGCGGGACGGGGAAGCGGTGCTCCCGCTCCTTGGCGTACATGCGCGCCCAGCGCATCACCTCGTCCTCGCCGTCGCCGGAGAGGTAGACGGCCGACACCGCCACCTCGAGCGGCCGTTGCGCGCCGCGCCGGGTGCGCATCGGCGCCACCAGCCCGGCCACCTGGTCGGGCGCCTTGGAGTACATGAACCAGCAGTCGGCGAAGGCCTCGACGATCTCCTGGGTGCGCGGGGAATCGCCGGCGATCCAGAAGGGCGGCCACGGCGACTGCACCGGCTTGGGATTGCAGTAGGCCTCCTCGAAGCGGTAGAAGCGGCCGCGGTAGGTGGTGACCTCCTCGGTGAAGAGCTTCTGCATGACCTCCACCGCCTCGCGCATGCGGGCGTAGCGGTCGGCGGCGCTGCCCCACTCCAGCCCGTAGGCGCGCGCCTCCGCCTCGAACCAGCCGGAGCCGGGAGCGAGGATGACCCGGCCGCCGGTGACGTGGTCGAGGGTCGCGGCGATCTTCGCCGTCATGCCGGGGTGGCGCAGGTTGTTGTTGAGGGAATGGCCACCCAGGCGCACCCGCTTGGTGAGGGCGCCGATCGCGGTGATGGTGGTCCAGTGCTCCAGGATCGGCCGCGACCGGTCGAGATGGGCGTTCTCCACGTGGTCGGGGATCCACACGGAATCGTAGCCGAGATCCTCGGCGATCCGCGCCATCTCCAGGGCGTAGGCGAAGCCCGACGAGGCCGCCCCCATCTCGCCCTGCACCGTCAGGCGCACGCCGAACGTCAGCTTTCCAGCCATGACGCGTCTTCCTCCCTCGAGGCCCCCTTGAGGCCGTGGTTGGGTCCGGCCGCGCTTTCTTGTTGGTCTCGGCCGTCAGACGGCGCCGCGCAGGGGCGCCGTTTCCTCATCCGGATTCTCGGCGACCCGCCCGCGCGCCGGCGGCATGCCCGTCTCGAAGCGGAACCGGTAGCGGTCGCCGCGGAACACCGTGATCCCGTGCACCAGCGGCTCGCCGGCCGCCGTGTAGTAGGTGTGCTCGCGCTCCAGCAGCGGGCTGCCGCGCGGCACCTCGAGCAGCCGTGCCTCGCGCTCGCCGGCGGCCAGGCAGCCGACGGAGAAGTCGATGCGGTGCAGGCGCTTGCCCGTGATCTCCTGGACCAGCGCGTAGATCGGCCGCGCCTGCAGGGCCTGCAGCGCCAGCCGTGCGCCGACGGCGTCGGCGAGGTAGCGCAGCTCGATGCCGAGGGGGGCGCCGTCGAGCAGGCGGAGCCGTTCCAGCCGCCACGCCGGGGCCCCGTCGGCCAGGTCGAGGGCGGCCCGCACCCGCGCCGGCACGGCGACCGAGCGCCAGCTCAGCAGCCGCGGCTCGACCGCGAGCTGGCTCTCGATCATGTCCTCCTCGAAGGAGGCGGCCGTCAGGTTGTGTTCGACCGGGCGCGGCACGGTGAAGGTGCCGCGCCCCGGCACCCGCTCCACCAGCCCGTCGGCCGCCAGGGTCGCCATGGCCTGGCGCACCGTCAGCCGGCTCACCCTGAAGCGCCGCCCGCACTCCGCCTCGGTCGGCAGCCGCAGGGCGGCGGTGGCCGCCGTCGCCGCGATGGCGCCGGCCAGACGCTCCGCCAGCTGCCGGTGAAGCGGCGTCAGGCTGTGGGGGTCGAGATCGTCGAGACCGTCGAGGTCGATGGCGGACATGGTCCGCACTCCTCTATATGTCATGACAATCGGACTCTACGCCGGCTCTTGCGCCGCGTCAAGACGTTTTGTTCGTTAACGAGACTGTTCGTTCCGCTGAATGATCGGCCCGATCCGCCGCCGGCGCTCGGGACGGGTCACACCGCCTCCAGGATCTGCAGCGGACGGTCGGTGGGCGGCACCCAGGCGCGCTGGAAGATGGCCGGGGCGTCGCGGTAGGAGAAGCCCAGCAGCCGCCACTCGATTCCCATCGAGCCGCGGGTCACGTGGATCAGGTTGCACACCCGCGGCGGCAGCAGCGTGCAGCGCAGCCGCTGCTCCACCCGCAGGGTCGGCATGTTGAAGCGGGCGGCGAGGTAGTCGCGCAGCAGCACCCCGTCGAGCTCCTCCGGCGGCACCGCCGCCAGCCCGGCGACCCGGCCGGCCGGCAGGTGGAACTCGCTGTAGACCTCGAACTCGCCGCCGATCGCCAGCAGGCGCTTCAGGGTGACGAACCGCGATTCGCCGGCGAGGAAGTCGCTCCACGGCCCGCGCTCCTCGGTCTCCTCGATGGCCAGCACGCGGGAGAACACCGGCAGCAGGCGGTCGCCGCCCTCCGATAGGAAGCGGAAGTGGCGCAGAGCCTCCTCCGGCGCCCGGCCGGCGCCGACGAAGGTGCCGCGCCCGTGCCGGCGCACCACCACCCGGTCCTCGACGAGGAGCTGCAGCGCCTTCTGCACGGTGCCGAGGCTGACGCCGAGCGCGCGGGCCAGGTCCGCCTCCGAGGGAAGCTGGTCGCCCGGCTTCCATTCCCCCGCCTCGATGCGGGCGAGGATGTGGTTGGCGACCTGCCCGTACTTCGGCCCGCCCCCCTCCCCCGTGCGGCGCCGCCGCGGTGCCGCCGGCCCCTCGAAGGGAACCACCGCGTCGGTCCTCTGCCGTTCCATGCCCCGCTCCCGTCCGTCCCCCGCGTCCTCCAGTGTAGTCCGCGCGGCGGCGCCGGCAAACGATGGTTTGCCCAACGAATCTGTTGACAAAGTCCTCTATAGGACTAAGCTGGTCCGAGCGAACGACCTTCGGGGAGGACGAACGGTGCCGGACGCATCCCCAACCCTGCCGGAACTGACGGTCGCCGTGTGGCGCGGCGCCGACGACGGGGCGCTCCAGGAGTACCGGGTGCCCCACCACGCCAGCCAGACGGTGCTGGACGTGGTCACCTGGATCCAGCGCCACGCCGACCCGACTCTCAGCTACCGCTTCGCCTGCCGCGTCGGCATGTGCGGGAGCTGCGCCATGACGGTCAACGGGACGCCGCGCTGGACCTGCCGCACCCACGTGGCGCGCGTCCAGCGGGAGGGGCGGCTGGAGCTGCGCCCCTTGCGCAATCTGCCGGTGCTGAAGGACCTGGCGACCGACATGGCGCCGTTCTTCGACAAGTGGCGGGACGGCTACGGCCGCTTCGCCCCGCCGCCGGCCCCGGCCGAGGGCTTCCACCGCGTCGACCCCGACAGCCCGGCGCGCCGGGCGGCGTCGGCCGGGATCGAGTGCATCGGCTGCGCGGTGTGCTACGCCGCCTGCGACGTGGTGGCGTGGAACCCCGCCTATCTCGGCCCGGCGGCGCTCAACCGCGCCTGGACCCTGGTGAACGACGAGCGCGACGCCGATCGCGGCGGGCACCTCGCGGCGGCGGCGGCCGACGCCGGCTGCCACGCCTGCCACAGCCAGGGCAATTGCGCGCGCCACTGCCCGAGCGGCCTCAACCCCTCCCAGGCCATCGCCGGGCTGAAGCGCTCGGTCTTCACCGCCTATCTCCGGGGGGAGCTGTGAACGCCCGCCGGGAGCTGCGGCTCTACGCCTGGCAGCGCCTCAGCGCCATGGTGCTGGCGCCGCTGGTGCTGATCCACCTCGCCACCATCCTGGTGGCGGTGCGGGGCGGCCTGAGCGCCGACGAGATCCTCGCCCGCACCGAGGGCAGCCTGCTGTGGGGCGGCTTCTACGGCCTGTTCGTGGCGGCGGCGGCGGTGCACGGCGCCATCGGCCTGCGCGGCGTCGTCCGCGAATGGACGGGCTGGCGGGGCCGCGGCCTCGACGCCGCCGCCTTGGCCTTCGCCCTGCTGGTGCTGGCGCTCGGCGCCCGCGCCGTGGCGGCGGTGGTGTAGGGAGCTGGGAGATGACGGACGTGGTCGTGGCGGTCCCCCACCCAACCCTCCCCCACTGCGCGGGGGAGGGCTCTGTTCCTCCCCCCGCGCAGTGGGGGGAGGCTAGGAGGGGGGGCCGACGCGACCACGCGTCCGGCCTGCCGTTGGAGTTCTGCCCATGACCATCCGCACCATCGCCGCGCCGCGCAACCACCCGGCCTACTGGGCCTTCCTGGCGCACCGGCTGTCCGGTCTCGGCCTCGCGCTCTTCCTGCCCCTGCACCTCCTCGTGCTGGGCCTTGCCGTCGAGCGCGCGGCGCTCGACGGCTTTCTCTCCTGGACCGCGCGGCCCGCGGTGAAGCTGGCGGAGAGCCTGCTGGTGGTCCTGCTGACGGTGCACCTCGCCGGCGGGCTGCGCATCCTGGCGCTCGAACTGCTGCCGTGGAGCGACGCCCAGAAGACGCGCATCGCGCTCGCCTTCGCGGCCGCCGTGGCGGCGGGGCTCCTGTTCCTCCTGCTGGCGTGAGGCGGCCATGACCGAGATCGAGCGGCTCGACACCGACATCCTCATCCTCGGCTCGGGCGGCGCCGGCCTGTTCGCGGCGCTCCACGCCCACAAGGCGGCGCCCGACGCCCGCATCACCGTCGCGGTCAAGGGGCTGCTCGGCAAGTGCGGCTGCACCCGCATGGTGCAGGGCGGCTACAACGTGGCGCTCGACCCGCGGGACTCGCTGGAGCGCCACTTCATGGACACCATCGAGGGCGGCAAGTGGCTGAACCACCAGGAGCTCGCCTGGCGGCTGGTCACCGGGGCGGTGGAGCGCATCCGCGAGCTGGAGAACGAGCTCGGCTGCTTCTTCGACCGCAACCCCGACGGCTCCCTGCACCAGAAGGCGTTCGCCGGCCAGACCTTCGACCGCACCGTCCACAAGGGCAGCCTGACCGGCATCGAGATCATCAACCGCCTGGCCGAGCAGGTGTGGGCGCGCGGCATCGCCCGGCTGGAGGAGCACCGCGCCGTCGCCCTCATCCCCGCGCGCGCCGGCGACCGCCTCGCCGGGGTGCTGCTGGTCGACCTGCGCTCCGGCGCCTTCCGGCTGGTCCGGGCCGCCGCCGTGCTGCTGGCGACCGGCGGCGGGCCCACCATGTACCGCTACCACACGCCGTCCGGCGACAAGACCTGCGACGGCATGGCGATGGCGCTGCGCGCCGGCCTCACCCTGCGCGACATGGAGCTGGTGCAGTTCCACCCCACCGGCCTGGTGGCGGGCGCCCACACCCGCATCACCGGCACCATCATCGAGGAGGGGCTGCGCGGCGCCGGCGGCCACCTGCTGGACGGGGCGGGCGAGCGCTTCATGCACAAGCACGACCCGCGCGGCGAGCGCGCCACCCGCGACATCGTCAGCCGCGGCATGTACGAGGAGATGCGCAAGGGGCGGACCGGCCCGAACGGCGGCCTCTACATCACCATGCGCCACCTCGACCCGGCCATGGTGCGGCGCGAGTTCAAGGGCATGGTCGACCGCTGCCGCGACGTCGGCTTCGACCTCGTCTCCGGCCTCGTCGAGGTGACGCCGACCGCCCACTACATGATGGGCGGCGTGGTGTTCGAGCCGGACACCCGCACCGCCCTGCCCGGCCTGTTCGCCGCCGGCGAGGACACCGGCGGGGTGCACGGCGCCAACCGGCTGGGCGGCAACGGCGTCGCCAACTCCACCGTGTTCGGCGGGATCGCCGGCGACGTCATGGGCGCCTGGGTGCGCGACGAGCGGCCCGGCCTCGCCGAGCCCGACGGCGCCGCGGTCGACGCGGCGGTGGCGCGCTGCCTGCTGCCCTTCCGCCGGCCGGCCGGCGACCTCAACGCCCTGCGCGAGCGCCTGCTCGACCTGATGTGGGACGACGTCGGCATCGTCCGCGACCGCACCGGCCTGACCCGCGCGCTGGGCGCGCTCGACGGGCTGGAGGAGGAGCTGCAGGCCACCGGCGTGCCCGACGTCGGCCGCACCTTCAATCTCACCTGGCACGACTGGCTCAACCTGTCGAGCCAGATCCTGGTCAGCAAGGCGGTCGCCGTCTCCGCGCTGGCGCGGGAGGATTCCCGCGGCGCCCACTTCCGCGCCGACTTCCCCGGGACCGGCGACCTCGCGACCTCGGCCAACGTCTGCGTGCGGCTGGAGGGCGGCCGGCTGGCGGTCGAGCAGCGCCCGGTCGCCTTCACCCGCGTCCGCCCCGGCGAGACGCTGCTGACCGAAGCCCACGCCGCGGAGTGACCGGCCATGACCCGAGCGATCCCTGCACAGATGATCGAGGAGGTGGCGCAGGAGCTGATGCGCCGCGCCGCCATCGACATCCCCGACGACTACCGCGCCGGCATCCGCACCATGCTGGAGGCGGAGGAGAACGAGCTCAGCCGCTTCGTGCTGCAGGCCATGCTGGAGAACTGGGAGGTGGCCGAGCAGGACCGCCGCGCCATGTGCGCCGACACCGGCCTGCCGCGCTACTACGTCAAGTGCGGCAACGAGGCGGCGGTGGAGGGCGGCTTCGTGGCGCTGGAGCGCGCGCTGCGCCGCGCCACCGCCCAGGCCACCCGCGCCATCCCGTTGCGCCCCAACCGGGTGCATCCGCTGAGCCGCGCCGACCACAACAACAACGTCGGCATCCTCGCCCCGGAGATCGAGTACAGCTTCGAGCCCGGCGGCGACTGGATCGACGTCACCACCGTGCACAAGGGGGGGCTGTTCGGCACCGACTACCGCATGCTGTTCCCCGGCGACGGGCTGGACGGCATCAAGCGCTTCTTCCTCGACACCATGATGCAGTTCGGCCGGCGCGGGCTGGCCTGCCAGCCCGCCATCGTCGGCATCGGGCTGGGCGGCAGCAAGGACACCTGCATGGCCATCGGCAAGCAGGCCGCCTGCCTGCGCACCGTCGGCGACCGCAACCCGGATCCCGAGATCGCCCGGCTCGAGCTGGAGCTGAAGGAGCTCGGCAACGCCATCGGCATGGGGCCCATGGGGTTCGTCGGCCGTTCCATGGTCGTCGACTGCCACATCGAGGCGGCCTACACCCACACCGGCGGCATGCCCATGAGCGTGCACACCTTCTGCCTGTCGTCGCGGCGCGCCGTGGCGCGCCTCCATCCCGACGGGACGGTCGCGTTCCGCACCGACCCCCGCTGGTTCACCCCCCACCACCGCCGGGAGGGCGTGGAATGAAGGAGGTCCGCCTCAAGGTCCCGGTCACCGCCGAGGATCTCGCCGGGCTGGAGCTCGGCACCGTCGTCCATCTCGACGGCGTCATCTACACCGGCCGCGAGGGGCTCTACAAACGCATCCTCGACGACGGCGTGCCGCCGCCGGTCGAGCTGGCGTCGGTGTCGAACGTCAACTTCCACTGCTCCCCCGCCGCCGCGGTCGGCGACGACGGGTCGTACCGGGTGGGGGCGGTCACCGCCACCGCCAGCTTCCGCTTCGCCAAGTGGCTGGGCCGCTGGTTCCCGCAGTCGGGCTGCAAGGTCATCATCGGCAAGGGCGGCATGACGGAGGAGGACTACCGCACGCACTTCGTGCCCAACGGTGCGGTCTACCTGACCACCGTCGGCTACGGCACCGGCGCCCTGCTGGGGCGCGGCATCAAGCGGGTGCGCGACGTCTTCTGGCTGGACGAGCTCGGCATCGCCCAGGCCATGTGGGTGTTCGAGGTGGAGCGCCTCGGCCCCTTCCTGGTGGAGAGCGACCTCCAGGGCAACGGCCTGTTCGACCGCGCCACGCGGGAGATCAACACC
Organism: Azospirillum sp. ST 5-10; assembly: GCF_051225715.1. Lineage (NCBI taxonomy): Bacteria > Pseudomonadati > Pseudomonadota > Alphaproteobacteria > Rhodospirillales > Azospirillaceae > Azospirillum > Azospirillum sp. ST 5-10. Next base: position 7,304 of record NZ_JBPJSP010000027.1, on the reverse strand, counting down.
CGCGTCGACGGCCTCTACGCCGGCCTGAAGCCGCCGGCGCTGAGCCGCTACGGCGAGACGACGCGGCGGACGGACGACGTGATCTGAAGCGTGCTAGGCTGATGCGTGCGACGTGGCGTCGTCGCACCCCCACCCAACCCTCCCCCACTGCGCGGGGGAGGGCCATCACCTCCCCCCGCGCAGTGGGGGAGGCCGGGAGGGGGGGCCGACGCGACCACCCGCTCAGAAGAATCAATGCACAGGGAGGAGTCATGACCCGCATCATCCCGCACCACGTCCAGGGCCGCGCCCACGAGGGCGACGGCGAGCGCTTCGGCGACGTCTTCAACCCGGCGACCGGCGAGCGCACCGCCCGCGTCCCCTTCGCCGACGCCCGCGAGATCGACCGGGTGGTCGCCGCGGCGGCGGCCGCGTTCCCGGGCTGGGCCGCCACCCCGCCGGCGCGCCGGGCGCGGGTCATGTTCCGCTTCCGCGAGCTGGTCGAGGCGCACCTGGACGAGCTGGCCGCCCTGGTGACCGCCGAGCACGGCAAGGTGCTGAGCGACGCCAAGGGTTCGGTCACCCGCGGCCTGGAGGTGGTGGAGTTCGCCTGCGGCATCCCGCAGCTCCTCAAGGGGGAGTTCAGCGAGAACGTCGGCACCGGCATCGACAGCTTCGGCGTGCGCCAGCCGCTCGGCGTGTGCGTCGGCATCACGCCCTTCAACTTCCCGGCCATGGTGCCGATGTGGATGTTCCCGGTGGCGCTGGCCTGCGGCAACAGCTTCATCCTCAAGCCCTCGGAGAAGGACCCGTCCACCGCGGTGCGCCTCGCCGAGCTGCTGAGCGAGGCCGGCCTGCCCGACGGCGTCTTCAACGTCGTCCACGGCGACCGCGAGGCGGTGGAGGCGCTGCTCGCCCATCCCACCGTGCAGGCCGTCAGCTTCGTCGGCTCCACCCCGATCGCCCGCCACGTCTACACCACGGCCACGGCCACCGGAAAGCGGGTGCAGGCGCTGGGCGGGGCCAAGAACCACCTGGTCGTCATGCCCGACGCCGACCTCGACCAGACGGTCGACGCCCTGATGGGCGCCGCCTACGGCTCGGCCGGCGAGCGCTGCATGGCGGTCTCGGTGGCGGTGGCCGTCGGCGACACCGGCGACCGGCTGGTGGCGGCGCTGAAGCCGAAGGTGGAGAACCTGAAGGTGCTTCCCGGCACCGACCCGCAGGCGGAGATGGGGGCGCTGGTGACCGCCGAGCACCTCGCCCGCGTGCGCGGCTACGTCGACGCCGGGGTGGCGGAGGGCGCCGAGCTGGTGGTCGACGGCCGGTCCTTGAGCATCCAGGGCTACGAGAACGGCTACTTCATCGGCGGCTGCCTGTTCGACCGGGTGACGCCGGAGATGCGCATCTACCAGGAGGAGATCTTCGGCCCGGTGCTGTCGGTGGTGCGCGCTGGCACCTACGAGGACGCGGTCGACCTCGTCAACCGCCACGCCTTCGGCAACGGCACGGCGATCTTCACCCGCGACGGCGACACGGCGCGCGATTTCGTGTCGCGCGTCCAGATCGGCATGGTCGGCGTCAACGTCGCCATCCCGGTGCCGCTCGCCTTCCACAGCTTCGGCGGCTGGAAGCAGTCGCTGTTCGGCGACCACCACGTCCACGGGCCGGAGGGGGTGCGCTTCTACACCCGCCTCAAGACCGTGACGTCGCGCTGGCCCACCGGCATCCGCGCCGGCGCCGACTTCGTCATGCCGGTGATGCGGTAGGGCGCCGGCCCGGCTGCCCCCACCCCCTCCCTCCCCTGCGCGGCGGGGGAAGGAGGGGGAAGGAGGCGTGTCAGCCGGACCACGCCATCCCGCCGAGCTTGTGCGGGTTCACCATCAGGTAGAGCTGCCCGATCCGCCCGTCCTCCTCGTCGAAGCCCAGCACGCCGTGACTCCGCCCGCGGATGCGCACGGCGAAGCCGGGGGCGCCGTTGATCCGCAGCGCGGCCGGCTCCAGGGCGAGGCCGCTCTTGCGGCGCAGGCCGACGAAGAAGCGGGCGATGCGGTCGGCGCCGCGGATCGGGTTGCGGGCGCTGCGCACCACGCCGCCGCCGTCGGACAGCAGCACCGCGTCCTCGGCCAGCAGGGCGGCGAGCCGCGCGTGGTCGCCGGCGGTGCTGGCCTCGCGGAAGGCGTCGGCGAGCCGGCGCGCCGCGCCCGCGTCGGCGGCGTAGCGCGGCGGGCCGGCCAGCGCCTCGCGGGCGCGCCGCATGGTCTGCCGGCAGGCCTCGGCCGAGCGGCCGACCACGCCGGCGATGGACGCGTAGTCCAGCTCCATCGCCTCGCGCAGGACGTAGACGGCGCGCTGCTCCGGCGTCAGCCGCTCCAGCAGGGTGAGCAGCGCCAGCGGCACCGAGCCGGCCGGCTCGTCCGGCGCGTCGTCGGGCGCCACCGCCGGCTCCGGCAGCCACGTCCCGACATAGGTCTCGCGGCGCGCCTGGGCCGCCCGCAGGCGGTCGAGCGCCAGGCGCGCCGTCACCGTGGCGAGGAAGCCGCCCGGCGCGGCGACCGTCGCCGGATCCACGGCGATCCAGCGCAGCCAGGCGTCCTGCACCACGTCGTCGGCGTCGCTGAGCGAGCCCAGCATGCGGTAGGCGAGCGCCCGCAGCCGCGGGCGCTCGGCGACGAAGAGGTCCAGGGCCCGGGCGGGCGCCGGTTCCGCCGCGGCCTGCCTCATGCCGCCGCCGCGACGGTCTCGCGGTGGCGGGCGAGGCCGACCCGGTTCCAGGCGTTGATCGCCGCCACCGCCATGGTCACCGCCGCCGCCCCGGCCTTGTCGAAGCGCGCCGTCAACGCGGCGTGGAGGTCGTCGAGGCGGTCCTTCTCGCCGCGGGTCAGCGCCTCGGCCCAGGCCAGGGCGGCGCGCTCGGCGTCGTCGAACAGCGGCGAGTCCGGCCAATGGGCCAGGGCCTCCAGCCGTTCCCGGCGCTCGCCGCCCGTGAGCGCCCAGTCCGTGTGCAGGCCGATGCAGTAGGAGCAGCCGTTGATCTGCGACACCCGCAGGTCGATCAGGTGCTTGAGCGCCGGCGGCAGCGCCGAGCGGCCGAGCGTCTGGGTGACGCCGCGCAGGGCGGCGTAGAGCTCGGGGGCGTCGGCCTCGATGTCGATGCGGAGATCCATGGTGCGGTTCCCTTGTCCTGGGGTGAACGACGCCTCCAGGACGGCGCCGCCGTGCCGGGCGTGACGCATGGCAGCCATGCGCCCTCCCCCGCCGCCGGTCAGCCCGCCAGCGCCGTGTCGAGCCAGTCGTAGACCACCGCGGCCGACAGCGGCAGGTTGCCGATCTGGCAATGCCCCTCGGCCCCGCTCGCCACGTCGAAGACGACCGGCGTCACCGGCCCGCCGGCGCCCGCGCGGAAGGCCTCGAACTGGCGCCGCGGCTCCGGCCCCTCGCCCTCCCCCACCAGGATCAGCGAGGGGCAGCGGATGGCGCCGAGGTCGCCCGGCTCCAGGCGGAAGGCGCGCAGCCGCTCGATGAACGCCTTCACGTGCGGCACGGCGAAGCGGAAGCAGACGGTGCGGATGCCCTGCTTGGCGGCGGGCGGCAGCGCCTCGTCGGGGATGGCGTCGCAATCCTCCGGCCCGATCTCCTCGGGCTCGGCCACCAGGGCCGGCGGCAGGAAGCCGGCGAAATAGGCGAAGAGGTCGGGGATCGGCGAGTTGAGGACGAGCGCCCGGATGCGGCGGTCACGGGCGGCGGCGCGCGCGGCGAAATAGCCGCCGAAGCTGATGCCGTAGAGGGCGATCCGCTCCCCGTCCACCTCCGGCCGGGTCAGCGCATGATCGAGGGCGGCGCCGATCGGCACCTCGAAATCGGGGCGGAAGCCGACGGCGGGATGGTCGCGCAGGCAGCCGGTCTGGCCCGGCCCCTCGACGATGAGCACGGTCCAGCCGCGCGCCAGCCCCTCGGCGGCGGCCTGGAAATAGAGCTCCTCGCCGCTGGAATCGAAGCCGCCGACCAGCACCAGGGTGCGCCCAGGTCCCGCCGCGTCGCGCGGGCGCAGCAGATAGCCCGGCAGGTCGATCCCGCCGCAGGGGATGCCCACCACCTCCGCCCGGTGGTCGAGCAGCGGCAGCGCCGCCCGGAAGGCGTCGCGCGAGGCCAGCCCCAGCGCCCGGTGCCGCGGTGCGAAGGGGTTGGCGTAGTACTCGGCGGCGCGCAGATACATGGAGGCGCGCAGCAGGTCGCCGCGGGCGGTCGCGCGCCGTCCCTGGGCCAGCGCCGCGCGGCCGCGCGCCGCCACCCGTTCGCCCAGCGCCGCGAAGGATTCGACCCAGGCGGGCACCCCGCCCGCGTCGATGGCCGGGCGCAGCGCCAGCACCTCGCCCAGCGCCGCCCCGCCGGTCGCCATGACGGCCAGGCTGCGGACGAACTGGAACTCCAGTTCGGGATCGGCGAGCCCGCCCAGGCGGAGGGACATGCGCGACGCTTCTCCCACGGCGGACCTCCCGGTTGTCGACCGGTCCGCATCCTAGCCCAGCGCGCCGCCGCCGTCACGCCGCGGCTGCCCATGGATCGGACACGGCGACGCTGCCGGGCGGGGAGCATGGCCCCCCGCCCGGCCCCACGCGCGTCACTCCGCGGCCTGCCCCTGCGGGCGCTGGCTCGACAGCGGCTTGCGCATGCCGCCCAGCACGTCGGCGGCCGTCGCCTTGTGGTTCCGGACCGAGCTGGTCCACTGGCCCCACACGGTCGGGTCGATCGTATCGCCGTTGCTGCCGAGATTTTGCAGGCGCTTCTGCTCGGCGTCGGTGAGCACCTGCTTGGGCAGCGGCGGCAGGTGGCGCACGTCGTCGGCGCTCATGCCGAGCCTCTCTCCGACCCGCTTGCCGTAGTCGTCGTGCACCATGAAGAGGTGCCACAGCATGCGCTCCTGCACGTCGCGTTCGCACTGGCCGAGCAGGGTGCCCATGTTGAGGACGAGGTCGTCGCGCTCCCAGTCCATCATGGTGCAGTAGCGCCCGCGCGCCTGGGCGTAGTCGTTGCGGCGCTCCAGCACGGCGCGGACGAGGCGGCCGCGGACCTCCGGCGGGTTGTTCGGTTCCTCGTGGGGCGCCTCGCGCAGGCCGTCGTGGATCGAGGGCTCGTAGTTCACGTGCGGGTTCTGCCCCGGCGCCAGGTCGCGGTGATAGGACATCTGGCCGCCGATCTGGTTGGTCGCCACCCGCGCGTTCTTCGGCTGGTTCACCGGAAGCTGCAGGTAGTTGGGGCCGACCCGGTAGCGCTGCGTGTCGGAGTAGGAGAAGGTGCGTCCGACCAGCATCTTGTCGTCGGAGAAGTCGAGCCCCTCCACCAGCACGCCGGTGCCCATGGCGATCTGCTCGTTCTCGTTGAAGTGGTCCTCGACGTTGCGGTTCAAGGTCATGACGCCGACGTGGCGCAGCGGGAAGTCCTTCTCAGGCCAGATCTTGGTGTCGTCCAGCGGGTCCCAGTCCAGCTCCGGGTGGTCGTGGTCCTCCATGATCTGGACGTAGAGGTCCCACTGCGGGTGGTCGCCCCGCTCGATCGCCTCGTAGAGGTCCTTGGACGCCGAGCCGAGGTCCTGGCCCTGCACCTTGGCCGCCTCCTCGGCGGTCAGGCTGGCGACGCCGCAGCGGGGGTGGAAGTGGTACTTGACCAGCACCGTGTCGCCCTTGGCGTTCACCATCTTGTAGGTGTTGACGCCGAATCCCTCCATGTGCCGGTAGCTGGCGGGAATCCCGCGCGGGCTGAACAGGTGCGTCAGCATGTGCATGGATTCCGGCGTCTGGCTCATGAAGTCGAAGATGCGGTTCGGCTCCTGCCGGAAGGTGATCGGGTCGGGCTTCAGGGAGTGGATGACGTCGGGGAACTTGATGGCGTCGCGGATGAAGAAGATCGCCAGGTTGTTCCCCACGAGGTCCCAGTTGCCGTCCTCGGTGTAGAACTTCACGGCGAAGCCGCGGGGGTCGCGCGCGACCTCGGAGGAGTCGCGGCCGCCGATGACGGTGGAGAAGCGGATCGCCAGCGGCGTCTTCTTGCCCGCGGTCTGGAACAGCTTGGCGCGGGTGTACGTCGCGGCCGGCTCGTCGCCGATCTTGCCCGTCGCCTCGAACTCGCCGTAGCAGACGAAGCCGCGGGCGTGCACCACGCGCTCGGGGATGCGCTCGCGGTCGAAGTGGCTGATCTTCTCCAGGAACTGGTAGTTCTCCAGGGTCGCCGGGCCGCGCGGGCCGACGGTGCGCTGCGACTGGTTGTTGGCGACCGGGTGACCCTGGCGGTTGGTCAGGACGCGGTCCGACGGGGTCGGCTTCTGTTCCATCGTTCTCTCCCTTTGGATTGTCCTTTGGAGTGATCGTCGCCGCCGGGCGTGGCGCGCGGTCCGCCCCCCTTGCGGACACCGGGCGGCAGCGGCGGCCGTCACCGGGCGCTGGCCGTTCGGACGGGCCATGATCAGGATCTAGAATAATTCCAATCACCGGGAGTCAAGGAAGGCCCCGCCGCCCTACCCGGAATCGCGCGGCTCTATGCCGAAGGGCGAGGCGGGCGGCGTGCCCGCGGTCATCGCATCCGCCGCAGCCGGACCAGCACCCGCCGCACCCGCGTGCGGACGCGGGCGGCGGCGCGGGCGGCGAGGCGCCAGGGCGGCAGGGCGCGCAGCCACGCCAGCCATCCCGTCACCGCGGCGTAGCACCGCGCGAACCATGGAATGGTCAGCAGCTTGCCGCGGTTCGCCCGGAACAGGCGCTCCACCGTCGCGATCTTGAGCGCCTCCGCGGCGACCACGACGACCGCGCCGGCGACGGCATGCCCGTCGGCGACGAGGTACAGGCCGAGCGGCTTCGCCGGTTCGAGGATCGCCAGCGGCGCCAGGATCACCGCGAGCGTCGCGTAGGGGCCGAGCGCCGCCACCCGGCGCTGCACGCGCACCACCACCGGCTGGCGGCCGAGCCAGGCCAGGGCCGGCCGCAGCGCCGCCAGCGCCACCGCGTCGACGAGGAAGTAGAGGACCGCGACGACGCTGGCGAGGGGCCGCAGCAGCCGCCACCATCGGCGCGCCGCGGCCGGCCGCCGCGCGGCGGGCGACGCCGCCCGTCCACGGCGCGCCGGAAGAGGGTTCGGCATCGCCACCTTCGTATCCCCGGGAACCGCACCGTTCCAACATGGCAGGACAGGCACCCGTCGCCAAATGCGGTCCCTGCACGCCACCCCGGCGCCCCGGCGCCCCGGGGCGGACGCCGCCTTGTATGACTTCCACTCATCGGGCGACCTCCTGATAGGATGGTTGGCCTGAAGGCCGGGAGAGGGTCGCCGCGTTC